>JADMIG010000006.1 GCA_015478725.1 Chloroflexota bacterium
AAACGACTGATCGGATTGGAGCGAAACGGGTGATCGGATTGGAGCGAAATCCGCAGCCAATGATCGCTCCCGCCTGGGAGTCCATGACTTCAGTGCCACGACGACGCCGGGTTGGAAGCCGAGCCAGCGTATGGAACGCGGCGCCTCTCGTCCCGTGCAGGCTCAGGAGCCCCTTGTGCACGAGGTCTCGGAGGATCGGGCACTCGAGGCCGGCCTCGAGTGAACCGTCCGTCATTAGCCAGTTCAGACGGGAACTGCTATAGGAAGCGCATCACTGACTGGCTAATGATGCTGCCAATCGCCGTGGGGGGGTCAAGCTGTCCGCCGACAGCTGTGTCGTCCGCCGACAGCTGTCCGCCGCGGCGCTCCAGCTTCATGTGGACCGCTCGCGGGAGTCCATCGTCGATGACACCGAGGCGAGTTGTCGTGCTTGAGCTGCCGACGAACCTGCCGTGCGCCCTCCGGCCGAATCACCGAGTAATCCTCGGTGGTTGCCTCCTCGCCTCGCCACCATCGCGAGGCGGAGGCGAACCGAACTGGTGCATTTTCTGCACGAGTTGGCCACCGTGTTCGGGCTTCCGTGGCTGTCGGGATCGACGATGCGACCTGATGATCGCGACGCGGACGGCGGCCCCTCCCGATGTTCACTACCCCGGGCATCTTCACTGCCGCAGTGAAGAACGACATTCGAGTGAAGATGCCCGGGCCTCGCCCACCAGTCCCGATCACCCCTTCCGGCTCCGCTTGCCCTGCGGCATCCGGCGGCTCTCGATCTCCTTGACCGCCTGAACCGACTCGTCGAAGTCCTGCTCGACGGGTGACGGAAGCGACGCGCGATCTACCGAGAAGCGTTCGTATTCGGACTCCGCCCGTGCCACTGCGACGTCGTGCGACACCTCGCCGGCGTGCTCGAGGATGTCCCGCTCGCCGAGGCGCAGGAAGTCGTCGAGCTTGGTGATCCAGTCGGCCATGTGCATGGGCCGCCGGCCGAGCGCCTGCAACTCTGCGAACTCGAGATAGGCGCTCACGATCCGGTTCAGCGCGTCGAGTTCATCCGCTGCGAGGTAGTTCTTGGCGACGGTGACGTCGGTCTTTCGGGGAACGGCGCCGGCCCAGGTCGACAAGCCCATGTTCGGCTTGCCGGCGTCAGCGCGGGCGGCGATGACCTCCGCGGCGGTATGGCCGTGCGCCGCCCAGTGCATCTTGTTCTGGACCGTGGCGAAGAAGCGCTGCGAGGCTTCGGCGCTGGGGTCGTAGTCGATGCTCGTGGCATAGATCTGGAGCACCTTGCGCCAGAAGACCTTCTCCGACGAGCGGATGTCGCGGATGCGCGCGAGCAGCTCGTCGAAGTAGTCCGGAACGCCCGGCCCGGGCGGGTTCTTGAGGCGCGCGTCGTCCATCGTGAAGCCCTTGACGACGTATTCATGCAGGCGCTGTGTCGCCCAAACGCGGAACTGCGTGCCGCGTTGGGACTTCACGCGATAGCCGACCGAAATGATCACGTCGAGATCGAAGTACTCGACCTGGTAGGTCTTCCCGTCGGGACCAGTTGTTGCAAAACGTGCAACAACTGCTTCACGCCTGAGTTCGCCCTCAGCGAAGACGTTCTTGATGTGCCGCGAGATCACCGACTTGTGGCGCTGGAAGAGCTCGGCTATCTGCCCGAGGGACAGCCATGCGGTCTCCCCAACGAAGCGCACCTCGACTCGCCCGCGCCCATCCTCGGTCTGGTAGAGCAGGAACTCGGATTCATGCGGGATCATTCTCCGGGAATCGCTCACCGGCGAGTTCCCGCCTGCGCGCGTTGACGAGCACGGAATCGCCGCGAGGTCATGGCTCCCTCCTCCTCAACCATGTCCACACTCAGCGGGGTCCACGAGCTTGGCGATCCTCGCAGTCCGGTTCCGGACACTCGCGTCCGGTGAAGGCATCGCTGTCGGCCGGGATCGGGATCGAAATGCTGTTGCCGAGGCGCCGGAAGGTGTCCACTAGGCGACCTCGGTGATCCGTTCGGCGTCCTTCACCCGCAGCGCGCCGGATATGAGTCTGGGCAGGAGCGCGTCACGAAGGGCGGCGAGTGCGCGTGACTGCGCCTTGCTCGCAACGATCCTGTCGTTCATGACCTGGCAAGTTCGGTTGAACGCGCCAACGACCGCGTGGGTAGGAACGACGACTGCGAAGCGATCGATGTCGTACTTCCCAAGGTGGATGACGGTGGTCGCAGTCTCGGTCGCCTCTACCCGGCGCAGGGGCTCGGTAAGGCTGGAGTGGACGAAGGCGGCCGAGTATCCGGGCTTGGGGACGGCAACGCAGACACGCTGATTGAGCCACGCCTGAGCTCCTCCCCAAAGGTGAGCGCGAAATTCCCCGTCCATTCCGACCACGATGTCTCCCGGCCGCACCAGATGACCCTTCGGGTGAACCTCTTGGGTCCACACCGCGGGAGTCTCAGTAGTCAAGTCGCGAATTCGAATTAGCGGAACCCCGATGTGCTCAGTGTTGAACTTCGCCGAAGCGAATGGCGCACCGTAAACAAAGTCGGCGATGTCGTAGATGGGGCCTGCTCTCCACTCAGCTGGAATTTCGCCCAGCTCCGAGTCCTCGAACGAATCCGGGAACAGATCGGCGAGGTGGGGCGGCAGGCCAGGGTCGCGGCCTTCGGACTTGGCGCGGACGGGGTCGAAGTCGACGAACCAGGACTTGAAGAGGGCTCGCGCGATCGCCTCCAGGGTCTCGGTCATCCGGCGGTTCAGCTCGATCTTGTCGTCCAGGGTGCCGAGGATGTGGGCGATTGCACGCTGCTCGGCGATGGGCGGAAGCGGAACGGGCGTCGCGCGCAGGATGCCGAGGTTGGTGTGCGGCACGCCAGTCTGGATCGAGTTTCGACGAATGTAATCCTGCTGCTCGATGTCGCGGAACACGTAGTAGAAGAAGAGCGGGTCGGCAAGCTCACGGTTGACCGTGAGCTTCATCTGGCTTTGAGACACGAGGTAGCGGTCGAAAGGGGCATCCGGAACGAGGCAGACTTGGCCAAGTGTGCCGCGCTGGGTGAACACGATGTCTCCGGCCCGAGCGGTGTTCGCCGCAAGCGACGCGGCCTTCTCCGGGGTGACGAACGCGCAGTCGCCGGCCACCCAGCGACCCCCCATGTTCTGGCCCCGGATTACAGGGACGCCATGGTCCACGTAATCGCGTGAGACGAGGTCCGATCCGAACGGACCGCCCACCAAAGCGTTTCGCCCGGCAGACGCGATGTCGGCGACGGTCACTTCCTGCCAGTCAGCCGCCATACCCGAGCTCCCTCAGGTTGGCGGTGATGGCGTCGTCCGGACGCCGCACCTTGGCCGCTCTCATCGATCCTGCTCTGGCGCGTCCTCTTCGCCGGCGAGCTCGCGTTCCAGCTGATCGAGCGGCGGCAGGAGGGCGGCGATCGCTTCGCAGAGATTCGGCAACTCCCGTTCCACGATCGTCCAGACACGCTCGGGATCAACTCCCTCGTACTGGTGGATGAGGACGTCGCGTAATCCGGCAAGGGCTCGCCAGGGTATCTCCGGATGGGCGGTTCGGTAGCTGTCATCAAGGCGCTTGGCCGCTTCGCCGATGATCTCGAAGTTCCGCATCACGGCGTCCTGGACCATCCCGTCACGCATGAAGCGGCCCTTCCCGTCCGCCGTGAACAGCTCGATCTTCTGGACGCACTCAAGGATGTGAGCGAGGTAGACGCGTGGGTCCTTCGTCACAGCGGGCGCGCCTCCTTCAGGATCCGGCGGCGCAGTAGCCAGTAGATGCCGCCATCCGTCACGACGTCCACCTTGCGTCCGAGGAGTGCTTCGAGGTCGAGGATGAGCCCGGCCTGCTCCAGCCCGCTCCGACCAGGCTCCATATCGACGAGCAGGTCGATGTCACTTTCCTCGCCAGCTTCGCCGCGCGCCACGGAGCCGAACACGCGAACGTTGTGCGCGCCGTGTTCAGCGGCAACACGGAGGATTTCCTCGCGCTTGCTCTTCACGAGTTGCTCAGTCGTCATATCCCAGCGCCTTCAGGTTTCGCCGTATCGTATCGTCCAGCCGGGCGGCCTCCGCCCGCTGCTCCCCCAGCGTCGCGGTCAGGCGGCTCATCTTCTCGTCGAAGGGCTCGGCGTCCTCCTCGACATCCGCCGCACCGACATAGCGGCCGGGCGTGAGCACATGGCCGTGCTTGCGAATCTCGTCGATCGTCGTCGCCCGACAGAAGCCGGGCACGTCGGCATACTCGCCCGCGCCCTCATCGCCGCGCCAGGCGTGATAGGTGCCGGCGATGGTCGCGACGTCGGCGTCGGTGAGCTCGCGGTGCGTCCGATCGACCAGGGTGCCCATCTTGCGGGCGTCGATGAAGAGGGTCTCGCCGCGGCGGTCGCGGAAACGGCCGTTGCGCCGATCGCGGGCGAGGAACCACAGGCAGACCGGGATCTGGGTCGAGTAGAAGAGCTGGCCCGGCAGGGCCACCATGGCGTCGACGAGGTCCGCCTCGATGATCGCTCGGCGGATCTCGCCCTCGCCCGACTGGTTCGTCGACATCGAGCCGTTGGCGAGGACGAAGCCGGCGATCCCGGTCGGCGCCAGATGGCTGATGAACTGCTGGACCCAGGCGAAGTTGGCGTTGCCCGCCGGTGGGGTGCCATAGGCCCAGCGCCGATCGTCGCGGAGGAGCTCGCCCCGCCAGTCGCTGTCGTTGAACGGCGGATTGGCCAGGACCCAGTCAGCCTTGAGGTCGGGGTGGCGATCGTTGTGGAACGTGTCGCCGTGGGCGATCTGGGCGTCGATGCCGCGGATCGCGAGGTTCATCTTGGCGAGGCGCCAGGTCGTGTAGTTCGACTCCTGGCCATAAATGCTGATGTCGCCGAGCTGGCCCTGGTGGGCCTCGATGAACTTCTCGGAACTGACGAACATCCCGCCCGAGCCGCAGCACGGGTCGTAGACGCGGCCTTTGTACGGCGCGAGCATCTCGACGAGGATCCGGACGACGTGGGAGGGCGTGTAGAACTGGCCGCCCTTCTTGCCCTCGGCGCTCGCGAACTGGGCGAGGAAGTACTCGTAGACCCGACCGAGCGTGTCCTTCGCCCGATCCGCGGGAGCACCGAGGGCGATGTCGCTGACGAGGTTGATGAGCTGGCCGAGGCGTGCCTTGTCGAGGCCGGGCCGGGCGTAGTCCTTGGGTAGCACGCCCTTGAGCGTCGGGTTGTCCCGCTCGATCGCGGTCATCGCGTCGTCGACGAGCGTGCCGATCGTGGGCTGCGGGGCGCTGGCCCGCAGGTGCGACCAGCGGGCTTCCTTGGGCACCCAGAAGATGCTCGCGGCACGGTACTCGTCGGCGTCTTCTGGGTCGGCGCCCGCAGCTCGGTCGGCCTCGAGCTCGGCGACGAGCTCGGCGTGCTTGGCCTCGAATGCGTCGCTGATGTACTTGAGGAAGATCAGCCCCAGGACGACGTGCTTGTACTCGGCGGCGTCCATGTTGTTGCGGAGGGCGTCGGCCGTCTGCCAGAGCTTCGCCTCGAAGCCGCCGTTGGCACCGGCGTCGCTTTTCGCTCGCGCGGTTCTCGCCACGATCCCTCCCACTGCGGCTTAAGACGCCCATGCGAGTGTACCCACCACCACCACCGCTGCTCGGGTCACTCGTAACCGCGATCATCGGAGGGGGCGCGTCCGACTTGGCGAGCCCGATCCTCAGGCGGTCAGGCCGGTGTAGGACCACGATCTCGCCCTCGTACGGGCCGTAAGCGCGATCGTCGAGATCCGCGGCTCGGATGGATACGGGAGGAAGAGGACTCGGCTTGAGGACGCACTCGCGATGTTCGGGCGACTGGAGTTGCTGCTGCGAGACTCGCCGGTCGACCGCGAGGCTTCGACGAACAGGCTTGTGTGTCTCCGCGACACCATAGCTGTCATGGAGCTCGCTCTAGAGTCACACTGTAGGGCAGATAAATCATCCAAGGTCGCGATTCGGAAATCGAAGGTGGCAGCGATGGGCCCGAGGCTACGCCCGGAGGACCGCCGAGGCCAGTCGGGCGGGACTGGTGCGCACAGGCGCCGGCGCGTCTGATCCGGCGCAAGCCGTCGTTGCTCCGTAGGAGGTGGGGGCGGTGAGGGACGTCTACGCGGCGTCGTTCTTGCTTGGTGGTCCCGACGCGAAACCCAACCCTGAGGTGGTCGCGACGGCGGCGGGCGTGGTGCTCCGGTGGGTTGCCAAGAAGTACGACCAGGATCCATCAGGCGACTGGCCCGCCGGAGCGCTGGAGGTCGGCGCGGATAGCGTCGTGTGGCGTTCGGACCTGGTGCGGACGGGTGAAGGTCGGCTCTGGAGCCTCGACTGGCAGCAGAACGAACCCGGAACCGGGATCGTGTGGCAGTCCCGGTGCCAGGTTGGCGCGGATGCCTCCGGCGCTCGGTTCACTGTCCGGATTGCGATCAACTCCGTCGATGCGCGCCTCGCTCCGGTCCGATACGAGGTCGGGCGCCCGAACGTCATCCCGATGCTCGCCCAGTCGCCCGGGATCCACCTCGACGGCCGGCGGATGGGTCCCCTTCCCGCGCGAGCGAGCCTCGGCGGAATTTCCGATCTCGTCGACCTGCTCCTCGATCCCCGGCGGCGGCTTCCAGTGATCGTGCTCACTCCGGCGGGCGAGACTGGCCGCGGGCTCGTCGACCCGCGAGAGGTTGCATACCGGCTCATCGGTGTCGCCCACGTGGTGGAGATCGTCGACCGGGACGCGACGTTCGGCCTTACCGATCGGCTCGGCCCTCTGCTCTCGGTGTACGGCGGTGCCGTTCGCACCTACTGGCCGGGCTTCACGCTCGACTCGAACCCAATGGCGCATCCCCTCTGGCTTCCCGGGAGGATCGAGGTAGTCGAGAACTCCGACGCCGGCGTCGCCAAGAGGCTCGAGCGTCAGCTCGCGAGCGTCGCTGTCATGCGGGTCCAAGCCGACCCCCTCGAGGCCGAACTCCGGATCGCCAAGGACGCCGAGCTCCTCGATCGCGTGACGAACCTGCAGGCAGAGCTTGAGCGCATGCTGTCAGCCCCGGGGGAGCCTGATACGGAATGGCTTACGGAGCTCCAGGGTGCGTATGACACCGCTTTGGGCCTGCAGGGCCAAGTGGTGACACTGCAGCACGAGAATGAGGACCTGCGCCGCGACAACGAGCAGCTCCGACGTTCGTTCGTTGAGTACACGCAATCGTTCGACGTCGATGCCGCTTCTGAGTCGGCCGCGGTCCCCGAGGATGTCACCAGCAGCAGCGAAGCCATCGCACTGGCCCGGAAACACTTCGCTAACTTGGCCATCCCGGAGTCGGCAGCCGTGTCTCTGGCCGAACTCGACGCCGCGAACGAGAACTCGGGCTGGGCCCGTTCCGCCTGGCGCGCGTTTCGCGCGCTCAACGCCTATGTCGAGGAGGCCACCTCGTACAACGGGTTCTGGGACTGGTGCGAGCGGTCATCAACAGGCCTCTGGGCCGCCAGCGAGAAGAAGCTCGCCATGTCCGAGAGCGAGACGGTCATGAACTCACGCGAGCTCCGGGAAAAGCGCCGCTTCGAGGTCGATCGACGTGTCGACCCCTCGGGCCGACTCGTCATGGTTGCTCATATCAAGGTTGCCGAGGGCGGCGGACAGCAAATCCCGCGCATCTACTTCCACGACGACACCAAGGGCCCGACGGGCAAAGTGCACATCGGCTTCTTCGGACCCCACCGGTTCGTTCCGAACAAAGGTACGAATTAGGTGCAGGCAGCTCCCGCAAGCCAGACCAGGGAGGGCCTGTCACCATCCAGCGGAAGACACCGAGCATCGGCCGGAACTGGATCATCCCGCCCCGCTCGATCGTCGCCGCGAACGTCTCTGGGTGGGAGGACGAGGAACCGAACGCGCTCGGCGTCAAGCTAAATTAGGAACGGGCTGCCGGCAGCTCCCGCAGCACGTCTTCAACGCCCTCGATGAGCTCTCGGGCGTCGTCGACCGTCGGCTCGTCATCGAGGACGTGAGCGCAAAGGTTCCGGAGGTCGCCCAGGTGCTGGATCCGGCGCCAAGTCGGCTTGTCATAGCTGCGGCCCTTGAGTGCGTCGTTGTAGGCACGAGGGTCGCCGGAGGTCCTGTCCCGACCCCTCAGGACAGCCGCACGACGTGTGCCCCTCCGACGTGTTCGTACCGGTCCGGCTGGCAGGTGAGGACGATGATCTGGCTCTGGCGCCCCGCGACGGCCAGGACAGCCCCCATGGCTTCGAGGCGCTGCGGGTCTGAGTTCCCAAGCGCGTCGTCAAGGATGACGGGGACACCGCCATCAGGAGCCACGATCGTCGCGCACGCGAGCCTCGAGATCAGCGCGATCTGCTCTTGGGCGCCGACGCTCAGACTCCCGTACGGGATCGTCCGACCCTGGAGCGTTCGACTGACGACCGACAGGTTCAGGTCGTCGAGCTCCACCGCAAAGTCGGGGCCAAACACGATCTTCCCGAGGTTCTCGATCTCTCGCCGGAGCGGCGCCACATAGGATCGCCGGGCCGCTTCGCGTTCCGAGCGGAGCGTCTCGAAGAGCAGCTTCCGGGCCGCCGCGTGGGCCTGGTAGCGTCGCAGATCGGGCTCGGCCTGGTCCTTGTCCGCCTGCGCTTCCTGGAGATCCTCGGCGAGACCGTCCTCGCCGTGGTCGCGGAGCCTGGTCGTGACTTGCAGCAACTCGTCCTGGACCTGCCTGGTCTCGGCATCCACGCGCTCCAGGGCCCGCCTGGCATTGTCGAGCATCTCGCGAGCCTGGTCCGCGCCCTCTCGTGCCAGTTCGGTCTTGGCTCCATCGAGCTCCGCCCCGAGAGTTTCCTCGGCTCCCTCGGCCATCCGCAGACTCTTCGCAAGGGACTCGTCCGAGGCCGCGGCGCGCTCCGCGGCAAGCGCGGCCTCGCGTCGTTCGAATTCCTCTGTCGCCAGTCGAAGCTCAGTGTTGCGCTCGCTGCGAGCGATCTCGATCTCAGCGAGTCTCGTACGTGCCCCTTCCCACTCCTGTTCGGCGGCCCTGGCGGACGGCTCTGTCTCGCTGAGGGCCCGTTGGGCCTCTTCCGCGGAACGGCGGACGTCATCCTCGTTTCCGGCGCCGGTGTGTGACTCCTCGGCCTCTGGCATCCGCCCGCGCAGGCTTGCGATCCGCTCCTCGAGAGCTTCCAACGTGAGATCGCGAAGGTTCTCTCGCAAGCCACGCTTCTGCTCCGTCACCGTCCGGCCCGCGTCCTCACGCGACCAATGCAGGCGCTCTGCTTCTGCGAGATCCGTTGCACCTGCTGCCCGGAGTAGATCCCCCAGCTGGCCCTCGGCCGCCTCGAGCTCCGTGCTGGTCATGTCGCCCGCTGCTCCCACCTCGACCGAGACGGACGCCATGTCGGGAAGAGTGATCTCGATCGACTGATCCACGCGACGTTCCAGCCGGGTGCCCGCGGGCAGTTTCAACTCGAGTCCGTCAACGAGGCCGACTAGATCAGTGAACGCCTCCACGCGGACGAGCGGGCGGGTCGCCTCGAGCCGAGCGCGTGCAAGCTCGACGGTCCGATGCTGCTCCCGGATGGATGCCAGGAGCGCCGTGTCAACCGGGAGTGCGGCGTCCGCCGCGGCCGCCTCCAGCGCGACGAGGGCCGCCTTGACGCGCTCGCTGCGTTCCAGCAGTGATGCCAGATCGGCTGCGTCCCGCAGCTGTGAGAGACGAGCCTGGCGCTCGTCGGCCAGGGCCCTCGCCACCTCTCGCTCCAGCCGGGCTGCGGCCACCGCCGTGTCGGCGGCTGCGACACGGGCCTGGGCGACCTCGAGCTGCGGGCCGTCTTCCCGTACCGCAGCGTCGAGTCGTTCCTGGTCGGACTTGGCGGTCGCGACGGCCGAGATCGCGTCCTGGCGCGCCTTCCCGACGCGCCTGGTCTCATTGGCTGCGAGCTGCGCCGAGCCGAATTTGGCCTGGATCGTCGCGACCCCGGCCTCGAGCTTCGCAAGCGCGTCGACGCGCGCCTGGTGTTCGCCTAGTCTCGACCGTTGCTCGGCCCCTCGCTCGACCAGTCGACGCGCCTCACCCTCCAGGCGGACGCTTGCCTCGACGTCGGCCTCGATCGCCCGGATGGCGTCCTCGATCCCGGCGATCCTCTGCGCTGCACCTTCGATCGTTCGCTCCATCTCTGCGACCACTTGCTTTCGCCGACCGGTCTCCGTCCAGTACTGCAGGTACTCGGCGTGGGCAAGCCCGAACAGCGTCACCTCCTCGTCGCCGGCGGGCGACTCCCCCGCTGAGCGATCCAGGGCGGCGGACAGCGAGGTCTGGTCGGCGAGCGGAGCCTGCCCGACGACGTCTCCCTGCTGCATGCGCAGCGCTTTCCATAGGGCCATGTCCACGGTCTCCGACAGGATGGCCTGGACTCGCTCGTGCGCCTCTCGGCCGGTGTGGTTCTCCGGCCGCGGCCGAGTGATCTCCAGTTCCGTGACCCGGTCTCGGAGGAACCGCTTCTTGTAGCGAAAGGCGTACGGACCGGTTTCGGCCTCGATCGTGACCTCGGGTCCAACATCCCGGTCGACGGGCTTGACCGCCTGGATTCGCTGTTTGGACGTCGAGTCCAGGTCTTCGATGATGCGGTCGATGGCTTCGGCGATGCTCGACTTGCCGATCTCGTTCGGCCCTTCGACGATCGTGACGCCGCCGGGAGCGAACTCCACCGTGCGATCACTGACACCGCGATAGTTGCGGAGCGCGATCCTGAGGATCCTCATGCGCCCGCCCCATGTGCGTGCACGAGACGGACCAGGAGCGACAGCGCGTCACGGGCCGTCTCGGCATCGGGGCCGCCGCTAGCGGCCTCGGCCCGAAGTCGAGCGACGGCGTTCTTGGCGAAGCCACTGAGGCCAAGGTCGGCGAAGTCGTCGTCCTCGGGGCGGACGAGCAACCGGCTTGTGGGCTCCCACTCCTCAATCGATCCGAAGACCTCGCGCGCCTCCTCGATGATCTCCTGGAGCCGCGTGTACTGCGTCAGCGAGAGCACGCCCAGCAGGGTCAACCGGACGATCGACCGATCCTTGGCCGGCAGACGGTCGAGCCGGTCGAGAAGCGTTTCAGGGCCCGACGCCGCGTCGAGCTCCAGCGTTTCGCCCACGAACCGCCACGTCCCGCTCGGTCGTGAGGTCACCGTGCAGGTGCCGTCCCCCAATTCGACGAGCAGGACATTCCCCGCGTCAGTCTCGTCATGGGCGGTCGGTTCCGGTGCACCCGCGTACCAGATCCTCCCTGTCTCACCGACCTGCGTCGTCGAATGGCGGTCGCCGAGGGCGATGTATTGGACCTTGCCGTCGGCGATCGCAGCCTCGGCGGCGGCCAGGCGGATCGTCGAAGGATCGTGGAACTCGCCCCAGCAGTCCACGGCCCCGTGGCCGACGAGGATCCGCACGAGGGCTGGATCGGCGACCAGCGGATCGCACGCCGCGGCGACCAGATCGAGCAGCGGCCGTTTCGTCGTCCACGGTGCCCCGACGACCTGGACGCCATCTCGAACGTCGACCGGGTGGGAATGGTCGAGGACGACGACGTTCGGAGGCACCGAGCGGAGGAACGTGGGCGAGCGGTACACCGTCGCAGCATCAAGCGGGTCGTGGTTGCCCGGAAGGAGGAAGACCCGTACCGGGATTGAGGCCATCGCCTGCAGGGCTCGGCCGACGGTCCTCGGTCGGACCCGGTTCGTTTCAAAGACGTCCCCTGCCACCACCACGAACTCAGCCTTCTCGGCGTCCGCGATCCGGCCGATCGCGGACAGGCCATCGATCCGCGCTTGGGCATACCTCGCCTGCGCGTCGTCATCGAGAAAGCGCCGGGTCATCCCGAGCTGGAGATCAGCGGTGTGGATGAAGCGAACCGTTGTGACCTCCCCATGCTTGGCGGCGACGCGCGCTGCGATGATGCCGAACTTATGCTCGGCGAGGTGTAGCCCCTGTTGTGCGATGTCTACTTCATCCCGAGCTCGACGTACAGGTCCCGAGACCGGGCCCGGCGTAAGATCGCGTCGGGATCTTGGAAACCGATTCGTGGCGTCCAGATGGACGGCACCAACGCGGTCATATCGACGACCAGCGCCCCGACCCGGATCACCCGAGCCGCCCCGCGAGCTCCGGCGGCGCGATCACGACGAGCTCGGTCGTCGCCCGGGTGAGCCCGACGTAGAGGAGCTCGTCGAGGTGGTCGCCCTCGGTCGGGAGCTCGACGAGGATTATGACCTCACGCTCCATCCCCTTGAAACGGCGGATCGTCTCGAAGAGGACTTCGTCTGGCTCGTCCGGGACGTCCTCCGGCGGCAGCCCCTTGGAGCGCCCGTCGGCCTCGATCGCCTCGTTGACGAGCACGGCGTTCCCATACCTCCGCTGGTGCCAGACGGCGCTGGCCGTGGCTTTCTCGCCCGAGAGCACCGCGATCTTCCACGGCGGAACCTGCTCATCCACGACGAGCCGGTGGAGTGTCGTGCGGAGCGCCTCGCGGGTCGCATCGCCGGGTTCGGCGGTGATGATCGTGTGCCGTCGCCCGGTCTCCCGGAGGCCGATGACCTCCTCGCCGCCGCGGTAGAAACGCGCGGCGAGCGCCGCGATGGACTCGGGGTTGCGGTGGTTCTCGAAGAGCTCGTGGCGCTCGAGCCGCAGCTCCGCCACGACATCGGTCCGGATGAGCGCCTGGCCCGGATCGTGGAAGACCCAGAAGACATCGTCGGGATCGATGAGGAGGCGCTGGAGGAGCTCGAACCAGTGGGCCTCGAAGTCCTGACCCTCGTCGACGATCACCGCGTGGTAGCGCGCGTCCGGCAGGGCATCGATCGCCGCCGCGAGGGCACCCGGGAGCGTCTCGTCCCACCAGGTCTGCGGGATCGGCTCAGGGCGTTGTGGCAGGACCCGAGCCTCGGTTCCGAGGCGCTCGCAGAGGCGATGGAACGTCGTCACGTCGAGCCCGGCCGAGGCCGGCGCATCCGCGAGTTCATGCATGAGGCTCGTCGCGAGTCGCTGGTTGAAGCAGACGAGAAGCGTCCGATAGCCCTCGTGGGCGAGATGTCGGGCCTTCGCCGCGGCGAGCATCGACTTGCCGCTGCCGGCCGGGCCGACGACCTCGAGGCGGCGATGCCTGCGGGTCCGGCTCACGATGAGTACCTGCTCGCGGCTCATCGCGACGAGCTCGGCGCGGTCGTCCTCGATCCGTCCTCGGACGAGGCGATGGAGCGTCCAGGTCGGGGCGAGGATCTCGTCGAGGAGGCGGACCCCGACGGCGCCGAGCGGCGCTCCTTTCGACCCGTCGCCGAGCCAGTATCCGTACGCTCGCTCGACCCAGCGCCGGGTCGCCTCCGGTGTCTCGAGCGCCTCGCCATCGAGGACGAGCTCGGTCGGGGCGTCGGCTCCCAGGAGCACGTGGCCCCGCGGGAGGCTCGCGAGATCGACGTCGGGAAGGGCGATGGCGTGGCCCGCCCGTGGCTCGGTCCGCGGCGACCAGTCCGCCATCGCCTGGAGCTTGCGGACGAGCTGGTGTTTGCTGTCCCCGGCCTGGTTGAACGGATCGCGGTCGAGCGCGCGATCACCGAGCCACCAGCGACCGGCATGGTCGCGGGTGGGAGTGCCCGACTTCACTTCGAGGACGAGGAGGCCGAGATCCTCGTGGACAATGACGAGATCCGCCTCGCCGTCTCGCGCCGGGCCGCCGTCGCGCATCGGGCCGAGCCACTCCGCGTTCGGATAGAGGTGGAAGGCGTCGGCCGGCAGGGCGGTCCGCACTCGCTCGTCGACGAGGCGCTCGGCTAACTTCCCGCGGGACTCCATCTCGCCTCCCCCAGCGCCTGGGACCGCTCGTGGATCCAGGGTTATCGACGCATGATCGCGGATGGGTTCACGTCATTTCCAGCGCCAGTAGCCGCGCTTCCCGACCACCGGGGTAAAGCGATCCGGCGCACCCACCAGGGAGGCGCGGGTGGTCGAGCCCGTGCCCTTGACCTTGACTCCGGTCCGCTCGAGGGCCTCGCGGGCCCGCTCATAGTGGAACTCGTGGTCGGGATAGGTGACCCGAACGAAATCGTGCAGCGCGGCGGCGAGAGGCTTGCCGGCGAGGCCGGTCTCCGTCTTCGAGACCCCGTTTGCGGGCAGCCACATCCCGACATCGACGAGTCGCCAGATCCCCTTGACGATGCTCGCGTTGAGCGCACTCCGCAGGGCGACGACGTCGTTATCCGATTCGATCCGCACGCCCGCGATGCGGAGTTCGTACTCCAGCTCGGCGATCGTGATGCCGCTCGGATAGCGGGCCTCGGCGAGTCGATAGACCCGCAGCGCTTCGAGGGCGAGCGCCTGCCCCTTCAGTCCAGCCATCGCTCGCGAGCCCTCCGTGTGGGTCAGATGCGATCCGCGCGCAGCATAACAACGCCGAGGTCGCGTTATGGTCACTCGTCATCCCCCGCCAACGGGGACGCGTCGTCAGCACCGATCGCGCCGACCATCGCTGACGGCTGCGTCTCGTCGACGATGCGATCGAGAACGCCGATGAGCCGAGCAAGCGCATCCGGGTCGGCGAGGACGCTCAAGGGGATCCGTGGCCGACCCCGCAGTCGCTCCGCCGGGATGTCCACGCCCGGGAGCTCGTTGAGCATCGCCAGCAGTGGCTCGCGGCCCGCCTCGCTGTCGAACGGCGGGTGGCGCATGTACTGGAAGCCGACTCTCAGCTCGCCGCCGCGGTCCTGTGAGTGTGCACGACTCGAAACCCTGACGACCGCCGTTCAGAAGTCTCGCGTCTGGTGGGGGTTACCGGACGCACCATGCTTGACTACGCCCGTGCATCTGCGCAAGGTATTATATGTATATCACGCATCCACGGTGCTCCTGACCACGCGAGAGGGCCACATGAAGACCCATACCACCCTCGACCTCGACCGCGACCTCCTCGCCGAGGCCGCTGCGGCGCTCGGCACGGCCCGCACCACCGACACCGTCCACGCCGCCCTGCGCGAGGCGGTCGCGCGGCAGGCGCGTGCTCGTCTCATGGCCCGCGACTGGAGCAACCTCAAGGAACTCCTGCCCGAGATGCGCGCCCCGCGTCCGTTCCTCCCCCAAGCCACCGAGACTGCGGCGGCGCTTGCAGGGGCGGCGGCGCGGCCCGCCGAGACCGAGGCGTGAGCGGCCTTCGATCTCGAGTCGCCGACACGCCATCGGCCGGCAGCCAGGCCGGTCCCGGTCGCGCAGCCCCGGCGGAAGTCCGCGTGACGCCTCGCCGATGCTGACCCTCGAGATCGCCGACACCTCGGTCTGGGCGCACAAAGAGGAACTGCCCGAGTTCGGGCTGCGATTCCTCGCCGGTCTCGTGGGCGTGACCGACATGATCGTGATGGAGCTGCTCTACAGCGCCCGCGACGTGGCGGACTACGCCCAAATCGAGGGAGACCTGGACGGGTGCGCCTTCTACCGCGTCGAGCCGCAGGACTGGGACGAGGGGCGGCGGGTGTGGCGCGAGCTACTCCGTCGCGGCGGCGGTCCCCAGCACCGCCAGGTCGGGCACCAGGACCTCCTCACCGCCGCGGTCGCGGCGCGGCACGGCCTGACGGTCGTCCACTACGACGAGGACTTCGACCTCATCGCCTCGGTCACCGGACAGCAGGTCCGCTGGGCGGAACCCGCAGGGTAGTCTCCGGTAACGGATGCCGCCCCGCGGCGCGGGTGGTGCGTCCGGTAACCCCCACCAGACGCGAGACTTCTCTGCCCCGCTCAGCGTGGCCACCCGCCTCAGTGGGTCCGCGGACTTCGAGCCAGCGGGTGAGCGGGATTGCCCGGTCCGGCGATGTGGCGCGCAAGCCGCTCAGCGAACCGGTCCGCGAGGCTCTCACCGTCTCGTCGCTCGGCCGTCGCGAGGAGCTCGGCCGGCAGGCAGGCCGAGGCCATCTGGAACTCGAGCCCGATGACCCGGCCGTCGGCGAGCGAGAAGTCGAGCGCCACGGCACCGGAGAACTCGCGGTCGGTCTCGAGCAGGAGCGTCGGCCCGAGGAGTTCGCCCTGCGCGAGGGAGCGCAGCGAGAGGTAGGCGACATCCGTCGCCGAGTCGAAGGTGAGGCGCATTGAATCCTCCGAGGACCGCCACCTGGATGGTGGACAGGATCAGAGCCGCGGTCAGGGGGGCGCGTCCGGCGGGTCGTCACGGATCCATCATGGTCGTCCGCCGTGCCAGCTCTGCTGGCACGATCCGAACCCACCGCCAGATATGTAGGAGCCGCTCTGTCGAGACCGCCCTGCGGCAGTTCCTCGGGACCGCGGCGGTCGCGCTCGACCAACACCGAGATCTCGTTGCGAGATCGATCGTGCGAGGCCTCTTGACCGGGATCGGATAATTGCAGATAATCGGGGTCGGATAGGCACGTTGTATCCGATTATCCGAGATGAGCGATGCGCAGTTTCGTCAACCTCGACAGGACGTTCGGATCCCAGCCCGTGCGTCTCGGCGTGCGTCTTGCGCGGATCGACGTCGGCCGCGGCCGCGAGGGCCTGTACCGGGACCAACTCCCGCAACTCCTCGACGCGTTGGCCGAGACGACCCGCGTCGAGTCCATCACGGCCTCCAGCGCCATCGAGGGTGTCGTCGTCGACGCAGGCCGGATCCAGGGGCTCGTGGCGGAAGGAGCAAAACCGCGGCGGTTTCGCAACCGCAATGAGCGCGAGTTTGCAGGGTACCGGGACGCGATCGACGAGATCTCGCGGGCAACCGAACTCGAGGCACTGTCGGTGCCGTATGTGCTGCACCTCCACCGGCTGCTCTTCGGGCACACCGACAGTGGCGGCGGGCGGCTCAAGACCGAGCAGAACCTCATCGTGTCGTACCAGCGCGGCCATCGCGAGGTGCTCTTTACGCCGCCATCGCCCAGGGAGACGGAATCCCTGCTCCCGGACCTGTTCGACCGGTACCGCCAGGCAGTCGCCGCCGAGGCCGCCCACCCGATCCTTCTCATCGGCGCGCTCGTCCTCGACTTCCTTGCCATTCATCCGGTCGCCGACGGGAACGGTCGCCTCGCGCGTCTGATCACGACCCACGCGCTCCTTCAGCAGGGCTACGCAGTGTCGCGCTACGTGAGCATCGAGCAGCGAATGTTCGAGACCAAGGACGCGTACTACGACGCGATCTACGCCGCCCAGCGCCGTTGGCACGAAGGCGAGCACGACGTCTGGCCATGGATCGGCTATCTCGTCGACGTCCTCGTGGCCGCCTACGACGGCTTCGAGGCACGTGTCGTCGCGCGGCGGAACCTCGCGGCAGGATCGAAGCAGGACCAGGTCCGGCGGTACATCCTCGACCACGCCCCGGCCGTGTTCCGGTTCCGCAACGTCCGCTCGGCGCTCCCGGGGATCAGCGATCCGACGATCAAGCGGGTGCTGGCGGACCTGCGGCGCGACGGCGCGATCGAACTGGTCGATGACAAGGCGTGCGGCCGGCTATCCGCCTGGAGGCGGCGAGCACAAGGCGCAGGACGCCCCATACCCGGATGGTAGGAGATGGCTTGTCGACGCGCACTGGGCTGGAGGCGGTGCGATGAAGCGATCGGCCTTCCTACCGCGACATATCGAGTAGGACGATGTAGGCTCTTGTCCTACGCACGGAGGCCGACCATGGACGTCCTGGACCATCCCATTGAGGCGGAGGCCCGCCTCCGGCGGAAGAACCAGCTCACGATGCCCGAGCCGATCGTTCGTGCGCTCGACGCGGCCCCGAACGACATCCTCGTCTTCGACGTCGACCCGGCCGAGCCGGGCGTCGCGCACGTCCGGCTCATGCCCCGCGATTTCGCCGGCAGTCTCACCGGCGTCTTCGGGACGAGCGAGGAGGTCCTCGAGTTCGTCCGCGGCGAGCGGGCCGCCTGGGGCGAGTAGGCGGCTCATGTCCAAGTCGTCGCTGCTCGCGGCGATCCCGGAGGGCGATCGCCTGCTGCTCGATATGACCGTGCTCGCTGCCTTCCTCGACGCGACCGACGCGACGCATCCGGTGGCTCGCTTCGTCATGCGGGTGCTCGTCGAGACAGGCCGGAACCCGGCCGTCGTCTCCATGGTCACCGTGATGGAGATCCTCGTTCGTCCCATGCGGGCGGTGCCGCCGGGCCACCACACCGTGCTCGCGTTCCTGCGAACGCATCCGAACCTGACCTGCGCGCCGGTCGACCTGCAGGTCGCCCAGGAGGCCGCCCACCTGCGCGCTGACAGGAAGTTCCCGCCGCCCGATGCGTTGATCGTGGGAACAGGACTCGCGACCCAGGTCCGGCACCTCATCACGAACGACCACGACTGGTCGACGAAGCTCGCGAGCATGTCCGCGCGGATCTCCGTGGTCCGGATGTCTGCGCACCTTCCGTTCCCGTAGCCGCCATCACCCGATGACACGCTCGCGGCGCCGTCAGTCGCCAACCTGCTGAGCGGTACCATGGCTGATGACCCCAAACTTGACGTTTGACGTCATCGTGATTACCGTTCCTGACATGAGCACGGGTGAGGGCCGGCCGTCACTGAAGGTCCGCTTCGACGACAGCGAGAACTACCGACTGCTTCGTCTGATCGCTGGTCGGCTGGGTGTTTCGATGAACTCCCTTGCCGAGGACATGATCGGGCGGGAGCTGCGCGTGCTCGCGGAGGGGATGGAGATGGACCTCACCGAGACGATCGCCCTGCTGCGGCGATACCGGGCGCGCGAACCAGAGCAGCAGGCCGCGGACTTCGCGCGGGCGGAGGTCGAGTACGACGACCCCCTGAAGTCGAAGCACCTCTCCACCCGGCCGGGCGATCCGTTTGGGGTGGAGGCCGCGTTTGGCTACGCCCTGGAACGATGATCCAGTCGGCTACGAGCAGGTCATCCAGGACAATATCCGCCGACTGATCGTCGTCATCATCGCGGCCGCTCCGACCCGAGTCGCGCCCACCGTCTCGCTTGCACAGGAGTGGCATCGAGCGCTCTACCTGGGCGTGCCATCCGGGCTGGTGCCTGATGAGCTCGATCGCTTCGAGGCAGCGCTCGCGACGGCCGTCGGGAACCTCGACACAGGCATCCCGGTCGGGGCAAGCCTCGGCAACACGGAGTTGTCGGCCGTTCTGCGTCTGATGGCCATCGCGCACGGAGAGTGGGTTCGGATCCACCCGTTCGCCAACGGGAACGGTCGAACCGCTCGCGTGTGGGCGAACTGGATCGCTCTCCGGTACGGGCTGGAGGCGTTCGTTCAGCTGAAGCCACGGCCAGCCCGTCTTCTCTATGCCGGCGCCGCCGGCGCCTCGATGCGCGGCGACCACCGTCCGATGGTCGTCACGTTTCACTCGATGCTCCGTGACCATCTCGCGGCGAATTCGCCGCCTCCATAGGCTGAGATTCGGCTGCTGCGGCGACGACGTCAGGCCTGAGGATGGCGATACGGATACGCTACGATGGCGGCCCCTGTAGCTGTATACGGTGATGCCAGATGTATACTCCACGAATGAAGCGCCTGCAGATCTACATCGAGGAGGAGCTCGACGACGAGCTGGCCGTCCGGGCGCGTCGTGCGCACACGTCCAAGGCCGCCCTCATCCGCGAGGCCGTCCGCCGCTCGATCGGCGAGCCAGTGCCCACGCTGGATCCGTTCCGCGACTGGATCGGCGGCAGCGACGCTGCCCCGGCACCCGTCGACGAGGTCGTCTACGGCTCGTGAGGTTCGTCGATACCTCCTACTGGGTGGCGCTCCGACTCAGGCGTGACGCCAATCACGGTCTCGCCGTGCGCCTGTGGACGCCCGGCCAGCCGATCCTCACGACGAACCACGTCGTCGGCGAGACCTGGACGTTCCTGCGCCGTCGCGACGGGCACCCGTCGGCCGTCGCCTTCCTCGACGCGGTCGAGTCGACCGATTGGCTCACCGTCGTGCATGTCGAGGATGCGATCGAGCGCGAGGCTCGGGCCTGGCTTCGCCGCCACGATGAGCGGGTCTACTCGTTCGTCGATGCCACGAGCTTTGTCGTCATGCGCCGGGAGCGCCTCCGGGAGGCGTTGGCATTCGATGGCGACTTCAGCGCGGCAGGCTTCGTCGAGGCTCGACCAGAGACCTGACGAGACGCACGTGGGTCGGGGAGGTCTTCGGCCTGTCCGTGGCGTTCGAGAACGACGACTCGGCCGTGTTCGACTTCGGCAACACGATGACCAACCTGCTCAAGATGACAGCGGCGCGAGAGCTCATCGAGCCTGCCGCGGTGGCGGGTCGCGAGGTCGGATCCCCGCGGCGACATCTGGGAGATCGCGAAGTAGCAGTCGGCCGGGCAGCGTGAACACGCGTGCCCGAAGCACAGCCCGATCCTCGAGCTGCGTCGTCGTCTGGACGTCATACGCGGCCAGCGGGACCAGGTCGTTCGCTGGCAGGTACCGCCGGCCTGGGTCGCCGACGAGGACCCGCGTGCCGTTGGCCGCCGCTCGGCGGAGCCAGGGCAGGACACGCTGCGCCAGTGGTCCCTCGTACCACGTATCGCCGGCGAGCAGCACATCGGCTTCGGGCGGGCCCTCGTCGAGGACGTCGCGACCGTTGAACCCCACCCGCACGCCGTTCGCGCGGGCGTTGAGTGCCACCGCCGCTTCGGCGAACGGGTCGATGTCGATGCCGGTCGACCCGGCCGCGCCCAGGCGCATCGCCACGATCGCGCAGAGGCCGGATCCCGTCCCGAGGTCGACCACCTGCTTGCCGCTCACCTCGTCCGGGTGCTCCTGCAGGAAGCGCGCGATCGCCAGCCCGCCCGCCCACGCGAACGCCCAGAACGGGATGCGTGCGCCCGGGATGCCCAGCGCGGCTTCCGTCGCGCGCCAGACCGGCGTCACCTCGTCCGCCAGGTGGAGGCGGACATCTGCCACGCCGTCGACCGGCCGGAGCCGCGTGTGGCGACCGACGAGCGCCCGGCGATGCGAGAGTGGGATGCGGCGCGCGACGTCGCCGATCTCGTGGCGGGTGGTCATCGCCGCGTAGCGTGCCAGACTCGGCGGCCGGCCGGATCAGCTTGCGTCGAACCGCAGGCTGAGCGCGACATGCCGCCGGAGCGTGTCTCCGACCGACGCCGCGCCGATCGACCATGGTCGAGGTAAATTCGGGTTCGGGTTCGGGTTCGGGTTCGGGTTCGGGTTCGGGTTCGGGTTCGGGTCAGGGCCCCGGGTTCGGGTTCGGGTTCGGGTTCGGGTTCCTGCCAAACGGTCTCCAGGGCGGGCACTCGTCGCTGTTGCGTCGCTCCGATTGGCGGTCGCTGCCGAGGTTCGAGCGTGGGCGGCCGTGCGGAGATCATCGACTCATGACAGCGGACCGCCTGGTGGGCACCTGTCAAGAAGCCGGTGACGAACGCGCGGGTGAGGCACATCTGACCGTGGATCCGCACGCGCGGGCCGGGCCGGCCTCCACGCGCCGGCCTCCACGCGCCGGCCTCCACGCGCGCCCCTGACGCCGCCTTCCAGGGCCGCGGCAACGACCACGTCTCTCGCCGCACGCCGGCCATGGGTTCGGGTCGAGTACGCTCCTCTGAGCATGGACGGCATCTCGTTTTCGATCGCGGGCCAGGTCGCGCTCATCACCGGCGCGACGGGCGGCATCGGCGCGGACCTCGCCGCGGCGTTCGGCCGGGCCGGAGCCCGGGTCGGCGTCGCCGGGCGTCGGTCCCACACGGCGGAGGCGGTCGTCGAGACGATCCGCGCGGCCGGTGGCGAGGCAACGGCGATCGAGCTCGACCTGACGGACCGAACCTCGATCGACGCGGCCGTGGGTCAGGTCGTCGCCACGTTCGGGCGGCTCGACATCCTCGTCAACAACGCGGGCCTCGGGACGAACCACGACGCCATCGACGCCTCGGAAGCCGAATGGGACGAGCTGTTCGCGGTCAATGTCCGCGGGCTCTTCTTCGCCTCCCAGTCGGCCGCCCGGCAGATGCTCGCCCAGGGGTCCGGTCGGATCATCAACATGGCGTCACAGGCGGGGCTCGTCGGCATCCCGCGGCATGCCGCCTACGCGGCGAGCAAAGCGGCCGTGATCGGGTTGACCCGCGTCCTCGCCCTCGAGTGGTCGCCGCGCGGCGTGACGGTGAACGCCGTCGCCCCCACCTGGGTCTACACGCCCGGCACCGCGGAACGACTGGACGATCCGGCCTTCCTCGCCTCGGTCATCGAGCGGATCCCGGCGGGCCGCGTCGCCTCGACCGCGGATGTCGCGGCCGCCGTCCTCTATCTCGCCTCGCCGGCGGCCGCCATGGTCACGGGCACCGTCCTGACGGTCGACGGAGGCTGGACGGCGCAGTAACCGGTCGCGGGCGACGCGGGCGACCCTGGCGCCCGTCTACGGCTTCGTGACGTCGGTGGCCGCGGTGACGTCCGTGGCGGCGGAGGCCGCCTTCCCGGTCGCGGCGGCGGACGCTTTCCCGGTCGGGGCGCCGCCCGCCACATCGGCTACGACCGGCAGGGCGCCCGCCTCGACGAGGATCTCGTCCAGGCGGCGCGCGTTGAGGACCTCGTGCGCGATCAGCTCGCTGGCCACGGCGTCGAGGGCGGCACGGTGGCGCTGCAGCAGGTCACGGGCTCTCGTTCGCGCCTGCTCGAGGAGTCCCGCCACGGCGTCTTCGATGCGAGCGGCGGTCGCCTCGGCGAACTCGCGCGGTGCCGCCAGCTCGCGGCCCAGGAAGGGGTGGGTCTCGCCCACGCCGTACGAGACGGGGCCGAGATCGTCGCTCATGCCCCACAGTCCCACCATCCGCCGAGCGAGGTCCGTCGCGGCCTTGAGGTCACTCTCGGCGCCGGTCGTGGGCTGCCCGATGACGACTTCCTCGGCAGCCCGGCCGCCGAGCATCATCGTCAGCCGCCCGAGCAGGTAGTCGCGCGGATAGTTGCGGCGATCCTCGTCGGGTCGCTGCTCGGTCACACCGAGCGCCCGCCCGTGGGGCGCGATCGTCACCTTCTGCACCGGGTCCGCTCCCGGTGTGAGGCGCGCCACGACGGCATGACCGCCCTCGTGGTAGGCCACGACACGGCGTTCCTCCGGGTCCACCAGCGGAGACTGGGGCGTGCCGAGCAGGACCTTGTCGAGCGCGGCCTCGAACTGCTCGGGCCCGACCGTTTCGCGCCCGTCGCGGGCGGCATGGAGGGCGGCCTCGTTGGCCAGGTTGGCCAGATCGGCGCCGGAGAAGCCCGTCGTCGCCCGGGAAAGCGCTGCCAGGTCCACCGAGGGGGCCAGCGGCAAGCCCTTCGTGTGTATCCGGAGGATCGCCTCGCGACCCGCGCGGTCCGGATAGCTCACGGTCACCTCGCGGTCGAAACGCCCCGGGCGCAGGAGCGCCGGGTCGAGCACGTCCGGCCGGTTGGTGGCCGCGATCACGATGACGTTCGTCCTGTCGTCGAAGCCGTCCATCTCGACGAGCAGCTGGTTGAGGGTCTGCTCGCGCTCGTCATTGCCACCGCCCAGGCCGGCTCCCCGCTGGCGGCCGACCGCGTCGATCTCGTCGACGAAGATGATGGCGGGAGCGGCCGCCTTGGCCTTGGTGAAGAGGTCGCGCACGCGACTGGCGCCGACGCCCACGAACATCTCGACGAACTCGGAGGCGGAGATGTTGAAGAACGGCGTCTTTGCCTCCCCGGCCACGGCGCGCGCCAGCAATGTCTTGCCGGTTCCCGGTGGACCGATGAGCAGGACGCCGCGCGGCAACCGTGCTCCCAGGCGGCCGTAGCGCTCGGGCACCTTGAGGAAGTCGACCACCTCCGCGAGCTCGGCCTTCGCGTCATCCTCGCCCGCGACGTCCGCGAAGGTGACCGTCGGGTGCTCGACGTCATAGAGGCGAGCGCGCGAACTGCCGAACCCGAAGATTCCCTGCTGGCTGCGCTGCGCCTGGCGGCCCATGTAGACGATCACGCCGATGAGCAGGAGGACCGGGAGGATGCCGATCACGAGGCTGAGGAGGACGGATCCGCTGCTCGTGTTCCTGGCGGTGATCGTCACGTTGTGCGACTCGAGCAGTGGCAGGAGCGTCCGGGAGCCGGATGGGGGGATGACCGTCGTGAACGTCTGGTAGAGGGAAGGCGCCGTCGCGCCGGCGGCCGGGACGGACGAGCCTACCGCCGGGGAGGTTGCGGGGGAGGTCACGGGCGAAGCCCCTGGGCCGCTCGCCGGCGGCCACTGGATCGGGTGGACGAAGGTGCCCTGCAGGGCCTGTCCGTCGAACTGCACCGACGCCACCCTGTCCTGCTGGACCTGGCTCACGAAGGCCGAGTAGGGCAAGTCCACCGATGAGCTCGTCGCCGGGAGCAGCAGCGTGGCGATGTTCCACAGCAGGAGGATCCCGAAGATGAGCCACCAGACCCGGTGCGGGATGATCGGCCGCGGCTGGACCGGAGACGCGGGTCGGTTCGACCCGCCGGGGGCACGAGTCGGCGGCGGAGGCGAGCTGCTCATGACTGCTCCTGGCGATGGGACCTTGTGGCCGGGAAGAGGGAGCGAACGCGGCGCGTGGCTCGGACGAAGCTGCCGGCGGCGATGCCGAAGACGATCACCGCCACGAGCAGGAGACCGGCGTTGACGCTGTCGAGATTCGGGATCGGGAGGCCCGTCGGCAGGCCGTGCTCCAACGGCGCCGCCAGCCCGGGGGCGAGGAGGGCGAAGAGCCCCCACGCGGTGAAGAGGAGGCCGCCGTACAGGAGCGTGTTGCCGGCGACCGAGCGCCCGACATAGGTCAGTGCGGCCGCCCCCAGCCCTCGCGACCGCATCCACGCCCCGATCGCGGCACCGGCGGCCGCCTGGACCAGCATGGTGCCGAGGCCGAACAGGAGGCCGGGCAGGAAGGCCACCCCGGCATTCGGCATCGCCGGGGCGATCCGCGTGTAGATGATGAGGGCGAATGCCCCGGTGCCCCAGCCGGCCACGAAGCCATGAACGAGCGTCATCCGCAGCGGCACCGGGCTCGTGCCCATCGCCAGCTGGCCGTCGGTCTCATCCTGCTCGGCGACGCGGAGCAATCGATGGAGGAACCGCTCGAGCCATTCCGTGAGATGCAGTTCCCGGCCCCGCCAGAGGATGTACGCGCCGGATGCGGCCATGACCACGCCGACCACCAGGTCGATGGCGGCATCGAGCGATCCGTTCGCGAGGATCGGAGCCAGGGCGAGGAACGCCAGCTCCGACGCGATCGCCCGCTGGACGGTGAAGGCGGCGGAGAAGAGGAGGCCGGCCTGCATCCCGCGCCGGCCCGACGCCGCACCGATGGCGTAGCTCAGGGTGATCGGCCAGGTGTGCTCGTCGGGCGTCACCCCGTGCAGGACGCCGAGGAAAAAGGCGCTGAGCAGCAGCCCGCCGAACCCGGCGCCGGCCTGGACCGCCAGAGGATCCGTCGGGCTCATCGCGCGTCACATGCTCCCATCGCAACAACCATGGGGTCGGCGAACGCTGACGGGACGCGCGTCCCGGCCTGCGGTCGCCGCAGCGGGAGAGGTGGGACCCGCTGGAATCGTAGTGTAGGCTGCTGCTCCATGCCAGACGATCACGCCACCCCCGACCTCGCAGCGATCAAGCAGCGCCAGCAAGCGACCTGGGCGAGCGGCGACTACCACATGATCGGGACCCAGATCCTGATCGTCTCGGAGTTGCTCATCGAGGCGCTCGACCTGCGCTCCACCGAACGGGTTCTCGACGTTGCCACCGGCAGCGGCAACGCGGCTCTTGCGGCAGCCCGACGGGGCTGCACCGTCGTCGGGCTGGACTACGTGCCGGCATTGCTGGAACGGGCGCATCGGCGCGCCGGGGTCGAGGGCCTTGAGGCCGAGTTCGTGGAGGGCGACGCCGAGGCGCTGCCATTCGACGAAGGCAGCTTCGACGTCGTCAGCTCGGTCTTCGGCGCGATGTTCGCCCCGAACCAGGAACAGACGGCGCGCGAACTCGCCCGCGTGTGTCGATCGAGCGGTCGGATCGGCCTCGTGGCGCACACACCCGAGGGCTTCATCGGCCAGCTGTTCAAGACGAACGCGAAGCACGTCCCGCCGCCGGTCGGGCTCCGCTCGCCGGTCCTCTGGGGGACCGAGGTACGGCTGCGTGAGCTCTTTGGCGACGCCATCGCCGAGATCCGCTTCGAGCGACGTCACTACGTCTTCCGCTACCGCTCGCCGGAGGCCTACCTCGAGTACTGGCGACGCTTCTACGGGCCGACGATGAAGAGCTTCGAGGCCGTCGGAACGGCCGGTCGCGCCGCGCTCGAGACTGACCTGCTCGATCTCATCTCTCGCTTCAATCGCGCCGACGACGGCAGCATGGTCGTCCCGAGCGAGTACCTCGAGACGGTGATCGTCAGGCGGTAGGCGCGCGAGGCGGTGCGGTCGGCGATGACCGCCCAATCCTGACAGTGAAGGCGACATGGTGGATCCGAAGCCCGACTCGAACGGACCAGCGTGCGCATGCCCGACCGAATCTCGGATCGCGCGCCATTTCGATTCGCGTCGGCGTCCGTCCGGTAGACGTGGGTCCCGACGAAGCCCGGCACCGCCAGGTCGCCGTAGCTCGCGATCAATCGCTGGAGTGCCTCGACGCGGTCGGGCTTCACCTTGGAATCCTCCCGCTCTGGAGACATTTCTCTGGCGCATCATGACGGTTATGCGGCGCGATCTCCCATCCGGCACCGTCACGTTCCTCTTCACCGACGTGGAGGGCTCGACGAAGCTCCTGCACGAGCTCGGCGCCGAGGGGTACGCGGAAGCACTGGCCGAGCATCGCCGGGTGATCCGCGAGGTGTGTGCCGCGCACGCCGGGGTCGAGGTGGACACCCAGGGCGACGCGTTCTTTGTCGCCTTCCCGACAGCGCCCGGTGCGATCGAGGCGGCGCAGGAAGCGCAGGCGGGGCTGGCCTCCGGCCCCATCCGGGCGCGGATGGGTCTGCACACCGGCACGCCCTACCTGACCGCGGAGGGCTACGTCGGAGACGACGTCCATCTCGCCGCCCGGGTCGCGGCCTCTTCGCACGGCGGCCAGATCGTCCTGTCGCAGGCGACGCGAGCGTTTCTCGACGAGCGTTTCGCTCTCAGCGACCTCGGAGAGCACCGCCTGAAGGATTTCGCCGGGCCAGTCTCGATCTTCCAGCTTGGCGCGGATCGGTTCCCGCCGCTCAAGACGATCTCGAACACGAACCTGCCCCGCCCGGCCAGCTCGTTCGTGGGCCGGGAGCGCGAGGTCGAGGAGGTGGCCACGCTGCTCCGCGACGGCGCCCGTCTGGTCACCCTGACCGGACCCGGCGGTTCGGGCAAGACCCGCCTCGCGATCGAGGCGGCGGCAGAGCTCGTTCCGGGGTTCAGGGCGGGCGTCTTCTGGGTCGGCCTTGCTCCGCTCCGAGAACCGACGCTTGTTGCCGTGACGATCGCGCAGACGCTCGGCGCCAGGGACGGCCTGGCCGACCACATCGGGGAGCGCGAGCTCTTGCTCCTGCTGGACAATCTCGAGCAGGTGGTCGAGGCAGCCCCCGAGCTCTCCGCGCTCGTCGAGATCTGCCCCAATCTCAAGCTGCTCGTCACGAGCCGGGAGCTCCTGCGGGTCAGAGGAGAGGTCGAGTACCCGGTCCTTCCGCTCGCCGAGGCGGACGCGGTCGGGCTCTTCTGCGATCGGGCCGGAGCCGTGCCCGAGCGGACCGTCCACGAGCTGTGCCGCGCGCTCGACAACCTGCCCCTGGCGCTCGAGCTGGCCGCCGCCAGAGCGAGCGTGCTTTCGCCGAAGCAGATCCTCGAGCGGCTCTCGGATCGCCTCGATCTGCTCAAGGGCGGACGAGACGCGGACCCCCGACAGCAGACCCTTCGGGCCACGATCGAATGGTCCTACGAGCTGCTCTCCAGGAAGGAGAAGGCCCTCTTCGCGCGACTCGCCGTCTTCAGGGGCGGCTGCACGCTGGAGGCCGCCGAGGCCGTCACAGCGTCCGACCTCGACGCCCTCCAGTCGCTGGTCGACAAGTCCCTCCTCCGCCACACCGACGAGCGCTTCTGGATGCTGGCGACGATCCGGGAGTACGCGGCCGAACGACTCGAGGCCTCGGACGAGGCCGAGGAGCTGCGGCGGCGCCACGCGGAGCACTTCCTGGCGCTCGCTGAGGCGGCGTATCCGAACCTGCGTGGCAGTCCTGGAGAGTGGCTCGACCGGCTACAGGCCGACCACGACAACTTCCGTGCCGCGCTCGACCGGCTCGAGGCGTCCGGCCAGACACAGCTTGCGTTGGAGCTGGCGGGAGCCCTGTCGCGGTTCTGGTACCTGAGAGGTCATCTGGCGGAAGGCCGGCGAGTTCTCGACAGCCTGCTCCGCGCGGATGAACGTCCGACGGCCGCTCGGGCTCGGGCCCTCAACGGAGCCGCCGTGATGGCGGCCAACGGTGAAGACGTGGCGACGGGGAGACTTCGTGCCGAGGAGGCGCTCGCGCTTCATCGCACGCTCGGGGATGCGTGGGGCGCCGCGTACTCCGTATTCATGCTCGGAATGCTCGCGACCGAGGAGAGCGATTGGGCGACGGCCCTGCCGCTCTTCGAGGAGAGCCTGCGGGCATTCCGCGATCTCGGCGACGACCACTACACCCTGCTCGCGACTGACGGGCTCGCGTGGATGTACTTCCAGCTCGGTGATCCCGAGCGCAGCCGGGTCCTCCACGAGGACGTCCTCCAGCGGGCACGGGCGCAGTCTGACGAGGCCGTCGTGGCGGTCCAACTCTTTCAGCTGGCGACGTTCGCCTTCGAAGAGGGTCGGGTCCAGGATGCCCTCGCGATGCAGAAGGAGTCGCTGCGCATCAATCGTGACCAGAACAGGCCTGGCGGGATCGTGGAAAACCTTTGCCTGTTCGCCGGCTACCTCGCCGCCGACGGGACAGCAGAGATCGCCGCTCGGCTCCTGTCCAGGGCCGAGGTAATGCGCGCCGAGATCGGCGGTGTCTCCTCGTGGGTCGCGGAGTTGAACGAGAAGACGCTCGCCACCCTCCACGCCCGACTCGACGATGCCGCTCTTGCCGAAGCCTGGGACCAGGGCTCGGCCCTGACGGTCGACGAGGCGATCGCGCTCGCTCTTGACGCATAGGTTGCGCGCGGGTCGATCGCTCTGGATCTTACCTGGCGCCATGCAGGGTTTTCATCGCTGCGGTCCCATCAGCGGGGTGGTAGCGTCGCGCCGGTGCACGCAGTCAACAGTGCACCGGCGGGCACCCACGACGCCGGCCTGGAGGGGACGAGATGAAGAGCGACCATCCGAACGGAAAGGGACAAAAGGCGGTCAGCAACGCGAAGGTCGCGCCCCGGAGGGTGGCCTCGGCCGCTCATCGAGCGCTGGATGCGGACCAGACGTCGGCTGATGCGGACCAGTCGTCAGCAGACGCCGACCAGACGCTCGCCGACACCGACCAGATCGCCTCGGCGTCCGACCAGACGAGCGCCGATCGCGACCAGCACGCCTCGGACCACGACCAGGCGGCCGCAGATCGCGAACGTGCCGCGCATCACAACCTGGACACCGCGGAGCAGAGCGCCTTCGACGCCTCGCGCAACGAGCGACAGACGGGATCCTTCGAGCGTCTCGGGAACCGACTCGATCGTGCGGGCACGGCGCGCCACCGTGACGCGACCGCCAACGACCGAGATCGCATCGCGGGCGTTCGCGACCAGACTGGTCGCGCCCGCGATGCGCGAACAGCCGTCCTGACCCGGGTCGGGGCCATGCCCGAGGCCTCCCTGGCGAAACGGCTCGAAGAGCTGCGTGCACGGGCCGCTGCCGATCGGGCGCGAGCGGCCGCAGATCGCGAGCGGGCAGCCGCGGACCGTGCAGCGTTCGCGCAGGAGCGGGCCCGCCTCGAGGCGGAGCTCCGCTCAGCCCACCTCGACGAGCTGACCGGTGCGTACCGCCGTGAGATGGGTCGACTCGCGCTCTCTCACGAGATCGACCGGGCGCGACGTTCGGACGGTCGGTTCGTCCTCGCCTTCGTCGACGTCGACCGCCTCAAGGTCGTGAACGATCGCGACGGCCACGCAGCGGGCGATCGGGTCCTGCAGACCGTGGTGGACGCGATCCGCACGAGGCTGCGTTCCTTCGACCCGATCGTCCGCTACGGCGGCGACGAATTCGTCTGCGGGCTCGGTGGGACGGATCTTGCCGAAGCGAAGCGCCGGTTCACCGCGATCGGCGTCGCGATCGAGGCGAACGCTCGCGTCGGCATCAGTGTCGGGTTTGCCGCGCTCGGGGAGGGCGACACCCCGGAGCAGCTTACGGAGCGGGCGGACGCTGCCATGCTCAAGGTCAAGGCCGTGCATCACGCGGTGACGTAGCGCGCTCGGCCGTGGCGAGCACGGCATCCGGCGTCCGGCGGCCGACCAGAAGATAGGTTCGCCGTCGGCCCTTCCCCTTCACCTCGATCTCACCGCGATCCTCGAACTCGTACCGCTCGCGCAGGCGCCGCTGGGTCCCTTCGGTCACCTGGATCCGGCCCGGCAGGCCATGGGACTCCATCCGGCTCGCCGTGTTCACGGTGTCGCCCCAGAGGTCGTAGGTGAACTTGTGGCGACCGATGACCCCGGCGATGACCGGTCCGCTGTCCATGCCGATCCGGATCGCGATGTCGATCTCGAGCACCGCGGCCAGATCGCTGAGCGTCGCCTGCATGTCGAGCGCCATCTCCGCCATCGCTGTGGCATGGTCTGGCCTCGGCTCCGGCAGCCCGGAGGCGACCATGTACGCGTCTCCGATCGTCTTGATCTTCTCCAGGCCATGGCGCTCGGCGAGCCCGTCGAAGGCGCTGAAGATCTCGTCGAGCACGCCCACCACCCGCTCGGGCTCGGTCCGCTCCGTGAACGCGGTGAAGTCGACGACATCGGCGAAGAGGACCGTCACCTCCTCGTGTGCTTCGGCGATGACGCCACGCTCGCGCTTGAGCCGTTCGGCGATGACTCTCGGAAGGACGTTGAGGAGGAGGCCGTCCGACCGCGCGAATGCTTCGTCCCGGGCTCGGACCGCGTACTGGAGCAGGGCGTAGGCGGTGAGCGACACGCCCGCTACGTTGAGGACGAAGAACGCGATGCGGACGCCGTCCGGGATCCCGGCCGGATGCGCCGACAGGGCCGGGTCGAGCAGACCCGAGAGCACCGTCAGGCCAAGGAACGCGACGAACCACGGAACGGACTCGTCGGCGGTGAAGAAGAAGAGCGTCCCGATCGCCGCCACGAGGGCCCACAGGCTGACCGCGCTCGAGGCGACGTAGCCGCCGAGCGTCCATTGGAGCGCGAACGGCAGGAGGGACATCATCGTCGCCTGGCTGAAGCGGAAGAACGGATAGCTCTTCGTGCGGGCGAAGACGACGAGACTGGCCACGGAAGCGATCTGATAGGCGAACGGGATCGCGGCCGCCTGGACGAGGCCGAGGACCAGGTACGTCCCGACCCAGGCGACCGAGAGGACCGTGATGATCGCCGCGGCAAGGGTCAGGGCGGCCTTCTGGGCACGGGTGGCCTCGGTGTCGTTCTCGGCGACGCCGAGGAACGCGAGGCGGCGCGCGGGCCGAATGAGGGACGATCCGAGCCGCATGCGCCGGAGTATGCGTCGCGCTGCCAGGCTCGGAACGCGCGACGGGACACCGAGCCGGCTCCGAACTTCCGCGTGACCGCGATCAGACCAGCTCGAGCATCCCGACCCGGGCCGGCTCCGGGCGAACGGCGGACCCGCCGGCGCCGTTGGCCATCCGCTGCCGGCTCAGCGACAGGGCGAGGAGCGCCGCCCCCTGCGCCACCGCAGCTTCGTCGAGCAGCGAGGGCAGGAGCCGCGGCGGGAAGGGGACGCTCGAGCGGAGGCGGTCCGCCAGCGGCTCGACGAGCGCCGCCCCGTTCCGGGCCAGACCGCCGCCGACGATGATGACCTGCGGATCGAGGAGCGCCGCGACGTTCACCACGAGCTCGCCGAGGGCGTTGACGGCCTCCGCGACCACGGCCCTCGCAACGGCGTCGCCCGCGGCGGCCAGATGGAAGACCTCCCGGGCTCCGATCGCATCGGACGATCCGTGTGTCCGATGCGCGTACCGGCTGGCGATCGCCCGGCCGGATGCCCGCTCCTCGAGCCGTCCCGGAGCGAAATACGCGATCGCCCCGGCGGCAGACGCCGCGCCGCGGAGCGGACGGCCGCCGACGATGATGCCTGCGCCCAGGCCGTATCCGAGGGACAGGAACACGACATCCGTGGAGCCGCGTGCCGCACCGACCGAGGCCTCGCCTACGGCGGCCAGGATGTCGTCGTTGTCGATCGCGACGGGCATGTCCAGCTCAGCGCCGAGCAACTCCGCGGCGGATGCGCCCTCGAGGCCCGGGAGGTCCGGCGAGAGGAGGACGATGCCCCTGCCGGCATCGACGATCCCGGAGATCCCCGCCGCCGCCGCGAGGATCGGGCGGCCGTCGGCGCGGCGGGCGGCGCGGCGGGCGACCCGGCCGATCTCGCGGATGACGCTGGCCGGGTCGCGCGGGCGACGGACCTCGCCATGCTCCGTGACGACGAGCGTTCCCTCGAGGTCGGCGAGGCTGGCCCGGATCCGCGATCCGCCGGCGTCGATCGCGAGGAGGTACGCCGCGGACGCCTCGAGCTCGACGACCATCGGGGGACGTCCGAGCGGGACGTGCTCAAGGACTCGCTCGCGGACGAGTCCGCGCCGGCGCAGGTGGGCGACGGCCCGGCTGATCGTGGCCGGCGAGAGACCGCTCAGCTCGGCGAGCTCTGTCCGCGACGCTCGCTCGTGCTGGCGGAGGAGCTCGAGGACCGTGACCGCGTGATCCATCTCCGTCCTTTCGACCCTGGCGGCGTGGATCGATCAGCCGTCCGCTCAGGCTATCCGAGGTACGTCTCGATCGTCCGTTCGAGGATCTCGACTCCCTGGACGATCTCACTGACAGAGACCCATTCGCCGGGGGTATGGAAGTTGCCGCCGAGGGCGCCGTAGCAGAGGGTGGGGATGCCCGCGCCCTGGGTGAGGCCGGAGTCGCACCAGGCGTTGAGCCCGATCGCCTCGAGCGGCCGTCCGAGCACCCGCTCGGTCGCATTCGCCAGCGCGTCGAGGAGCCGTTCGTGGCCGGCCGCCCGGAAGGGCTCCCGATCGACCCGCGCGATCACCTCGCCACGGAAGCCAGGGAAGCTCGACCGGACATCGTCGAAGATCGCCTCGATCTCCCGGATCCGGTCCGTCAGGTGCTCGCCCGGCTGCGTCCCGATCTCGATGCCGAGGACGCAGCGGGTCGGATACGTCGCGTAGTCCGTGCCGCCGGAGATCGTTCCGGTGTGGAACACGGTTCGCCCGTTGCGGCCACCGTCCCCCTGGCCGAAGCCAGCCCCATCGAGCTCATGGAGCCGCCGCACGACCTCCGCCATGTGGACGATGGCATCGATCCCCTGCCCTGGATCGGAGCCATGGGCCGCCCGCCCGTGGACCACGATGTCGAGCCAGCCGAAGCCCTGGTGTTCGACGACGATCCTGTCGATGCCCTCCGGTTCGAGGATGAGAGTCGCATCCATCGGGTGCCCCGCGATGAGGTGTTGCGTGCCGATCGACGCGCCCTCCTCGTCGACCGTGCAGGCGAGGACCAGATCGCCGGCCAGCTTCGTCCGCCGGCCGGCCAGGGCGCGCATCGCGAGCATGCCCATGGCGCACGAGCTCTTGTCGTCTGCCACGCCGATGCCGATGAGGCGATCGCCGTCGCGGACCGGAACGAGGGCTTCCTCGCGCCAGTTCGCGTAGCCGACGGTGTCCGAATGGGCGTTGAGATAGAGGTTCGGGCCGCCGCCTGAGCCCCGCAGTCGGACGATGACGTTCGGTCGGCCGGGCTCGACCTCCTCGAGGGTCGCCTCGACAGGCTCGAGGTCCGCGAACCAGTCGGCGATGTGGCGAGCCACCGCTCCCTCCCCGGCGGCGCCGGGGATGAGCCACGGCGTGACCGAATCGATCCTCACCAGGTCCGAGAGGAGCGATTCGACGGCGGCGTCGGTGGTGGGCACGGGGGTCTCCTTCAGGCGAAGTGGCAGGCCACGGCGTGATCGCCGGGTCCTTCGAGGCGTGGGTCGTCCGTCTCGCAGCGAGACGGGTCGCCGAGCTCCCGGCGAAGCGGGCAGCGGCTCTGGAAGCGACACCCGCGCGGGATGTCGGTCGGCGAGGGAGCCTCACCGCTCAGGATCGTCCGGCCGGTCCGCTCACCCGGTTCGGGGATGGGCACGACGGACACGAGTGCCTTCGTGTACGGGTGACGCGGTCTGCCGATGACAGCATCCGTGGGTCCGATCTCGACGATCCGGCCCAGGTAGACCACCGCGATCCGGTCGGCGATGACCCAGGCAAGCGACAGGTCATGGGTGATGAACAGGTAGGTCAGCCCATGCGTCGTCCTCAACTCCAGCATGAGCCGCAGGATCTCCGCCCGGACCGACACGTCGAGCATCGAGACCGGCTCGTCCGCGACGACGAAATCCGGCTCCAGGACGAGGGTCGCCGCGATCGCGACCCGCTGCCGCTGCCCGCCCGAGAGATGGTGCGGATAGCGGCGCCCGATCTGCTCGGGTGGATGCAGGCCGGCGGCCGCGAGGGCCGCGTGGACGATCCGCCGGCGGTCCGCCTCGGCCGGAGCGAGACCGTGGATGATGAGCGGTTCGGCCACGATCTCGTACACCGTCTGCCGCGGATCGAGCGACTCGTACGGGTCCTGGAAGACGAGCTGGATCTTCTGACGGAGGCGACGCAGCGCGCGTCCCCGGACCCGGGTCAGATCCTGCCCGCGATAGATGATCTGCCCCCCTGTCGCTCGTTCCAGGTGCAGGAGGGCGCGGGCGATGGTCGTCTTGCCACACCCCGATTCGCCGACGAGGGCGAGGACCTCGCCCGGGAGGATCTCGAAGCTCACGCCGTCGACCGCCCGGACGACCCGGCCCGGGCGACCCAGGCCGCCGAACCCGCTCCGCAGGGGGAAGTGCACCTCGAGGTCCCGGATCGCGATGAGCGGTTCGGGTCGCGTCGCCGATGCGGACGCGGATGGTGCAGGCATGGATGTTTCACTCATGGATGATCTCGGCCGGGACGGTTCCGCCGGCCGTCGCGAGGTGGCAGGCGACGGTGTGTCCGGCCGCCATGGGGCGGAGCAGGGGCGCTTCGACGCGACACCGCTCGATCGCGAGCGGGCAGCGGTCCGCGAAGGGGCACCCGGACGGCGGCTCGATGAGATCGGGTGGGTGCCCCGGGATCCCGGCCACGAACGCTCGATCGGCCCGGATGTTCGGAAACGCGTGGAGCAGCGCCTGCGTGTAGGGATGCTTCGGGTTTCGGTAGACCTGCTCCGCGCTCCCCTGCTCGGCGAGACGGCCGGCGTACATGATGGCGACCCGGTCGCACGTCTCGGCGATCACGGACAGGTCGTGCGAGATGAGGATCATCGCCAGGCCCAGCTCCCGGCGGAGGTTCCGGAGAAGATCGAGGATCTGGGCCTGGATCATCACATCGAGCGCGGTCACGGGCTCGTCCGCGATCACCACCCGTGGTCGGCAGGCGAGCGCCATCGCGATCATCGCCCGCTGGCGCATCCCGCCGCTGTACTCGTGGGGATACTGGCGCGCCCGGTCGCGGGCAAGCCCGACGAGGTCGAACAGCTCGAGGACACGCGCCTCGGCGGCGGCCGAGCTCGTCGCGGGTTCGTGGTAGCGGATCGGCTCGCGGATCTGGGAGCCGACCGATTCGACCGGGTTGAGCGCGTTCATCGCGCCCTGGAAGACGACCGAGATGTCGCGCCATCGGCGGCGCTCCATGGCCCGCTCGCTGAGCGTCAGGAGATCCTCGCCGTCGAACACGATCTGACCGGTCACCGTCGCGCTCGCCGGCAGCAGGCGCGGGATCGCGAGTGCCGCGGTGGTCTTCCCGCACCCCGACTCGCCGGCCAGGCCGAGCGCCTCTCCGGGTTCGAGCCGCAGGCTCAGCCCATCGACCGCCCGGACCTCACCGTCCGAGGTGGCGTAGCCGACCCGCAGGTCGCGGAGCTCGAGCAGGCTCATCAGCGGATCCTCAGGCGCGGATTGACGATCCGATCGAGGGTGTGACCCACGAGCGTGAACCCGAGGACGACGATGACGATCCCGATCCCCGGCGGCAGCAGATACCACCACGCGCCGCGACCGGCGGCGCCGGCCTCGAAGGCGAAGTGGAGCATCGTGCCCCACGAGACGTGGACGGGATCTCCGAGGCCGAGGAAGGCGAGGGTCGCCTCGGAGAGGATCGAACCGGCGATGACGAGCACCGTGTTGGCGAAGACGAGGGGCAGGACGTTGGGCAGGATGTGGACACCGACGATCCGGAGGTCGCTCGCGCCGAGTCCCCGGACCCGCTCGATGAAGGTCCGCTCGCGAAGGCTCAGCACCTGGGAGCGGACGATCCGGGCCGTGGAGGCCCAGCTCGTCAGCCCGATCACGAGGATGATGATCGCCAGGCTCTGCCCGAAGAGGGCAGCCAGGACGATGATGAGGGGCAGGGTCGGGAGGACGAGGAAGAAGTCCGTGAACCGCATGAGGGCGGTCACCCCGACGCCCCGGAAATAGCCGCCGACGAGGCCGACGATCGTGCCGACGATCATCGAGATCGCCGTCGCGAGGAGCCCCACGACGAGGGACACCTGGGACCCCGCGATGGTCTCCCGAAAGACATCCCGACCCAGCTCGTCCGTCCCGAGCAGGTGCGCGGCACTCGGGGGCTCGAAGATGCTCGCCGCCGTGGACCCGACCTGAGCCGGATCGAAGGGCAGCACCACCGGCCCCACGATGGCAGCCAGGATGGTCGCGGCGAGGAGCACCAGGCCGGCCCGGCCGAGCGGATCGGACCAGGCCAGGCGGGCGACCCTCGCCGAGTCGCGCCAGGCCCGGGCCCAGCGTTCGCGGTCCATCAGACGTCCCGCACACGAGGGTCGAGGGAGTAGTAGAGGAGGTCGCTGGCCAGGTTCGTCAGGATGACGACCACGGCGAAGATGAAGAAGCTCGCCTCGAGGATCGGATAGTCGCGCTGGAGGACGGCGTCGTAGATCAGCCGGCCCATGCCGGGCCAGGAGAAGACGGTCTCGACCTGGATCGTGCCGCCGATCACGAGCCCCACGTACAGGGCGCTCGCGGTGGCGACCGGCAGGAGCGCGTTGCGGACTCCGTGACGCCAGAGGATCCGGCGCCGGCTCAGGCCCTTGGCCCGGGCGGTGAGCATGAAGTCCTCGGTCAGCACGTCGATGAGCGAGCTGCGGGTGATGAGGACGAACTGGCCGATGTCGACGAGGACGAGGGTCAGGGTGGGCAGGACGAGGTGGCGGGCCAGGTCGACCGCGTGCTGGAGCGGCGACTGGACGAAGAATCCGGGAGCCCCCATGCCGGAGATCGGGAAGGCCCGGAAGTAGACGCCGAGGACGATGATGAGGATGAGGCCCGTCCAGAACGTCGGCAGGCTCCAGAAGAAGAGGGAGCCGATGACCGTCCCGGCATCGAGCCTGGATCCTCGTCGCGAGGCGGCGAAGACGCCGGCGACCACCCCGACGACGATGACGATGACCGTCGCCGCGGCGAGGAGCAGCACGGTGTTTGCGATCCGCTCGGCGAGGATGCCGAACACGGGCTGCCGGTAGGTGAGCGACATGCCGAGGTCGCCCGTCATGAGGTTCTTCAGGTAGATCAGGTACTGGACCGGGAGCGGCTGGTCCAGCCCGAACAACTGGTGGAGGCGAGCGATCTCCTCCGGCGCCAGGTGCCCGGACCGGGCGAGCAGGCGGATCGGGTCACCCGGCAGGATCCGGAAGAGGATGAAGTTGAACGTCGCGACGGCGTACAGGGTGAGCGCTACCTGGACGAGCTTCCTGCCCAGGTAGCGCCAGCGTCGCATCGCGGGGTCGCGATCCGTGCCTGCTTCAGTGAGCCGGCGTGATCCTGAGGTAGTTGTCCCTCGTGAAGTTGAAGATGATGCCGCCCTTCACGTCCGTCCACCCCTGCCAGGTGTCCGTCCGGTAGGCCTGGAGCTTGTCCTGGTACCACATGACGATATACGCGGTGTCGCCGTAGTACAGCTGCTGCATCTGGTCGACGAGCTGCTTGCGGGCCAGCGGGTCCATCGTCGACGCCTGCTGGTCGTAGAGCGCGTCGTACTGCTTGTTGCAGTAGTAGACGTCGTTGTTGCCGCCGATCTGGCTGCACAGCGGGACACCGAGCATGTAGTCCGGATCCGGCACCCCCGAATCCCAGCCCCAGACGAAGATGTCCCAGTTCGGTGCGGCGGCGTTGTAGACGACATTGCTCAGGGTGTTCGAGTCGAGCGTCTGAAGGTCGAGCTTGATCCCGACCGCCTTCGCGGCATCGCGGAAGAGCTGCGCCGCCCGGACGTCGACGTCCGTGGTCGCGATCGCGATGAGTCGGAACTCGAGCAGCTTGCCGTTCGGTGCCTTGCGGATGCCCGAACTGTCGCGGGCCGTGTACCCGGCCTGATCGAGGATCTGGTTCGCCTTCGCGGGATCGGCGTTGAGCTGCTGAGCGGCCGGGATCGACAGGTGCCAGTCGCTCAGGCCGGCCGGGATGATGGTGTCGCCCGGTTGCCCGTGGCCTGCCAGAGCGAGCTGGACGAGCTGATTCCGGTCGAGCGCGTAGCTGAGGGCCTGGCGGATGTTCCTGTCGCGGAGGAGCGGGTTGCCGAGCGACTTGGGGTCGCTCGATACGTTGAAGCCGATGTGGTGGAACGAGAACGACGGCAGGGATACCGTCTTGATGCTGCTGGCGCCCGCCAGTCCGTCGTAGATCGTCGGCGGGACCTGGGCGATGATGTCGATCTCCGCGTTCTTGAGGGCCTGGGCCATGACGTCGCCGTTGCCGTAGAGCACCCAGGTGACCGTCGCCTCGCTCGGTGGCGGGCCCCAGAACGCCGGGTTCCGGCTAACCGTGATCGAGGCGCCCTTCTTCCACTCCGTGAACGTGAACGGCCCCGTGCCGATCGGCTTGTCGTTGCTGAATGCCTCGATCTGCTTGACCGTCATCGTCGACCAGATGTGCTTCGGGAGGATGGGGACGATGAGGGCCGGGTTGAAGGCCTGCGGCTTGTCGAAGGTGAGCACGACCGTCAGCGGATCCGGCGCCGCGACGGACTTCAGGTGGATGAGCCACTGCGCCCACTGGCCGAGCTGGTTGTCGTGGATCAGGTCATAGGTGTACTTGACATCGGCCGCGGTGAACGGCTGGCCGTCGTGCCAGGTCACCCCGGACCGAAGGTTGAGCGTCTCGGTCAGGCCGTCGGACGAATAGGAGTAGGCCGTCGCGAGGCCGGGTTCCGGCTTGAGGTTGAGGTCGTAGCTGAGGAGCGTGTCGTAGACGAGCTGGAGGACCTCCTGGGCCTCTGTCGTGGTGAACGTCAGCGGGTTCATCGAGTCCGGCTCGGAGAGCCAGCCGACCCGCAGCGGCAGCGTCGAGGGTGTCGCCTGCGGGGTGGGCGCGGGCGATCCGACCGCTGCCGATGCGCTCCCGGCCGCGGGCGCGGCGCTGGTCTGCGATGAGGATTGCCCGGGAGTACTCGACCCGCAGGCCGCGACGATGAGGACGGTGACAAGCCCGAAGGCGATGCGAGTGGGTCCGCGCATGATCGAGTCTCCTCCTGCCGTGGGCCGGCGGTTCGCCGGAAGGTGCGTCATCGCGGGTGGGCGCCTGGTGTCGCTCCCGGCTCGACGCTGGACGATCGCCCCCGATCAGCTTCCCAATGCGGGGCGGACGGCCGCGACGGCGCCTTCGAAGATGTCGAGCGTCTCCTCGATATCCGCGTCGGAGTGGACCGTCGAGACGAACCAGAGCTCGATGTTCGATGGATGGACGAGGACACCCCGGTCGATGAGGGCCCGGGCGAGCGCGGCGTACTTCGGCGAGTTGAGGTGCTCGGCTGCGTCGCGGTAGTCGACGATCGGCGTCTCGCTGAACCAGAACTGGAACATCGGGCCCACACCCTGCACGGAGACCGGCACGCCGGCCCGCTCGAAGATGCCGCGCATGCCGTCCATCAGCCGGTCGCCCCGCCGATGCAGGTCGTCGTGGACGCCCGGAGCGGCGAGCAGCTCGAGCGATGCGATCGTCGCGGACACGGCGACGGTGTTGGCGTTGTAGGTACCGGCGTGGAGGACCGCTCCGTCGGCGACCAGCTCCATGAGGTCGCGGCGGCCACCGAAGGCGGCGGCCGGGAATCCGCCCCCGAGCGCCTTCGCCATCGTCGTCAGGTCCGGGGTGACACCGTAGTACGCCTGAGCACCGCCGCGGGCGACCCGGAACCCGGTGATCACCTCGTCGAAGATGAGGACGATGTCATGGGCGCGGGTGATCTCGCGAAGGAACTCGAGGTAGCCGGGCTGGGGCGGGATGACGCCCGTGTTGCCCATGATCGGCTCGGTGAGGATCGCCGCGATCTCGTGCCCTCGCCGTTCCACAAGCTGCTCGACGGCAGACTGGTCGTTCCACGGCAGGACGGCCAGGCTCGCCCCGATCTCCGGCGGGATGCCCGGCGTGCCCGGGATCGCCCGCGGCGAGTGGCGGAGTCCGGCCGCCGAGAGCGGCGGATGGTGGCTCCATTCGAGCTGGTCGGCCCAGCCGTGATACTGGCCCTCGAACCGCACGACCACGTTCTTGCCGGTCGCCGCGCGGGCGATGCGGGTGGCGTGCAGGACGACCTCCGTGCCGGAATTCCCGAAGCGCACGAGCTCGACGGACGGGACGGCGTCGACGATCGCCGCCGCGGCCCTGGCTTCCATCTCGTACGGCAGGGCGAACATCGTGCCGACGCCCTGGATGGCCGCGGTCACGGCGCCGGTCATGCTCGGGTGGACATGACCGTGGATCATCGGCCCCAGAGCGAGCAGATAGTCCGTGTACCGATTGCCATCGACGTCCCAGAGGTGGCTGCCCTCACCTCGAGCGACGACCGGCGGGCACGGCAGCCAGCCTCCGACCGGACCCCGGACGCCCGAGTTCACCCCGCCCGGGATGAACATCTGGGCTGCGTCGTACGCCGCCTCGGATCGCGAGATCTGGTGGATCGCCATCTGGTGCGGCTCCTGCTGCGGCAGCGCCCGTCACGATGACATCCAGTTCCGTGCAGGCTGAACGGAAATGTAGATGGCGGCCGCCGGTTCGTCAAGGCCGGTTCGGCCGACAGGCCGGATCGTCCGACGCGCTCGGCCGCGACCGACGCGCCGCTCGGCCGCGACGGCCGCGGGCGGGGCGATAGACTCGCCCGGACATGGAGGAGGATCGCGTGACCCGGATCGAAGCGCTCGTTGACGAGGGACTCGGCAACTCGTCGTACCTGATCGACATCGGCGACCGGCGCGCGCTCATCGTCGACCCCGCCCGCGACATCGCCCCCTACCTCGCGATCGCCCGATCGTCGGGACTCCGGATCTCCCATGCCGTCGAGACCCATCTCCACGCGGACTTCGTCTCTGGAAGCCGCGAGCTGGCCGCGATCGGGGCGACGATCGTCGCGCCGCGCGAGGCGGACCTGGCCTTTCCGGCCACCGGTCTCGACGACGGCGAGACGCTCGATCTCGGCGGCCTCCGGCTCGAGGCGATCGGCACGCCGGGCCACACGCCGGAGCATCTCGGGTATCTCCTTCACGACGGGGATCGGCCGGTCGCGCTCTTCTCGGGCGGTGCACTCCTGCCGGGTGCCGTCGCGCGGACGGATCTCATCTCCCCGGCTCGCACCGAACCGCTCGCCAGGTCGCTGTACCGCGCTCTCCACGAGCGGATCCTCAGCCTGCCGGACGACCTGCCGGTGTATCCGACGCACGGCAGCGGGTCGTTCTGTTCGACGACGGCGGCCGGCGAGCGGACGACGACGATCGGCCGCGAGCGAGCCTCCAACCCGCTCCTCGCGGCGTCGGACGAGGACACTTTCGTCGCACTCCTCCTGGAGTCCTTCGGCAGCTATCCGACGTACTTCCGGCGCCTCCGCGAGGTGAACCGTCGCGGGCCGCGAGTCTACGGGCAGCTTCCGAGCCTCGATGCCCTCGACGTCGGCGGGATCGACCGGGCGCTCGCGGCAGGCGCCGAGCTGGTCGACGCCCGACCGATCACGGCGTTCGCCGCCGGCCATGTCCCGGCCTCACTCTCGATCGCGCTCCGGCCGGAGTTCGCCTCCTGGCTCGGCTGGCTCGTTCCCGCCGACCGGGCGCTCGTCTTCATCCTCGGGCCGGGCGACGACCGCCGCGAGCTCGTCCGGCAGGCCCTCGGCATCGGCCACGAGCGGCTCCTCGGCGAGCTCGCCGGCGGAATCGACGCCTGGCGCGACGCCGGGCGTCCGCTCGCCGCGACGGAGATCCTCCGCTCGCTCGATCCTGCCACCGTGCCCGTGATCGACGTCCGTCAGGCGGCCGAGTTCGCGACCGGCCACGTCCCCGGCGCCACCCCGATCGAGCTCGGCGACCTCGTCGGCCCGTCGCTCGAGGCGGTCCCCCCGAGCGCGGCGTTCATCTGCGGCCACGGCGAGCGGGCGATGAGTGCGGCGAGCCTGGCCGAGCGCTCCGGTCGCAACGCCGCGGTCTTCCTCGGTGGGCCAGAGCGCTGGGCGCGCCGGACGAGCCTGCCGCTCGCCCGCGGCTGATGGTCGACCCGTCGCGAACGACACCCCTCACCCTGGGCCTCCGGGCGAATATCGGGCAGTTCTCCCTCCTCGTCGGGGTGAATGCCTTGGTGGGTGGGATGGTGGGCCAGGAACGGACCGTCCTGCCGCTGCTCGCCCGCGATGTGTTCGGCCTCGACGCGCTCAGCGCGGTCCTCACGTACATCCTCGCCTTCGGGATCACGAAGGCGATCGCGAATCTCGCGGCCGGCGCGCTCGCCGATCGGTACGGCCGCAAGCCTGTCCTCGTCGCCGGCTGGCTCGTGGGCCTGCCCGTCCCGGTCATGCTCATCCTCGCCCCCTCGTGGAGCTGGATCGTGGCCGCAAACGTGCTGCTCGGCCTCAACCAGGGCCTCACGTGGTCGACGACGGTCATCATGAAGATCGACCTCGTCGGCCCCGCGCGGCGAGGTCTGGCGATGGGGCTCAACGAGGCGGCGGGCTACGGCGCGCTCGCGGTGACGGCCCTCCTCACCGGGCTCATCGCCGCCCAGGCGGGACTGCGGCCGGCGCCGTTCTTCCTCGGTCTCGCCTACGCCGGGCTCGGCCTGGGCGTGTCCGCGCTGTTCGTCCGAGAGACGCGCGGGCACGTCGCGCTCGAGGGCGCGGGGAGTGGGCGATCCGACGCGATCGGACCGCGGGCCCCCGCCACCCCCTGGCGGTCCGTCTTCTGGCGGACGACCATCGGGAACCGGTCGCTCTCGGCGGCCTCGCAGGCGGGTCTCGTGAACAACCTCAACGACGGCCTCGCCTGGGGACTCCTGCCGCTCTACTACGCGGCGGCTGGACGGTCGATCGCCGAGATCGGCGTCCTGTCCGCCGCCTACCCGGCGGTCTGGAGCGTCGGCCAGATCGTCACCGGCGCGCTGTCGGACCGGACCGGGCGGAAGCCCCTCATCGTGGGGGGCATGCTCGTCCAGGGCGCAGCCCTCGCGGCGATCGCGGCCACCACGTCGTTCGGGCCTTCGCTCGCCGCGGCCGCGGCCCTCGGTGTCGGTACGGCGATGGTGTATCCGACGCTGCTCGCGGCCGTCGCCGACGTCGCGGAGCCGGCGTGGCGGGGCTCGGCCGTGGGCGTCTATCGGCTCTGGCGGGACCTCGGCTTCGCCGTGGGGGCCATCGTCGCGGGAGCGATCGCCGACGCGGCAGGGATCTCGAGCGCCATCTGGGCCGTCGCCGCGCTCACCGCGCTGTCAGGCCTCGTCGTCCTCGTCCGGATGGATGAGACGCACGCTCGGCGTCAGGGCGCGGGCTCGACCGGGAGTCCGGCCGCGGCCCAGGCCTCGAAGCCGCCGATCACGTCGGTCGCCCGCGAGAACCCGAGGTCCTGAAGCGTCGCTGCCGCGATGCTCGAGCTGTACCCGTGTGCGCAGAAGAGGACGACCTGACGCTCCGGCGTCGCGAGGTCCATGTTCGCATGGCCGGAGCTCGGATCGAGTCGCCAGTAGAGGACCGAGAGCGGCACGTGGATCGATCCCGGGACGACGCCGAACTCTCGGCGCAGCTCGGCGCAGCGCGTGTCGATGAGGAGCGCACCGTCGTCCACCACGGCGCGCTGTGCATCGGCCGGCTCGAGCCGGGCGAGACGGGCTCGGGCGTTCTCGAGGAGATCGCCGACCGTCCGTCGGGCCGGCGCGGATGGTGTTCGTGCCGATGCAGATCGCCTTGGTACCGAAGCGGCAGGTACGGCGCGCGATGGCGCCGTTCGTGCTTGCGGTGATCGGGTCTGTCGCGGTGATCGGGTCGTCACGCGTCGCGTTCCATGGCTGGGCGGCATGCCTCGGGTTCGGGAGGACGTTCCCCGTTTCTCGGGTCGCGCCGATTGTCGGCCCGCTCGTCAAGTCCCGCGGGCGGGGGGCGCGGGGCGGGCGGGGCCGGGCCCAGATCGGTGCATCGGTGGACCGTTCGCGAATGAAGCATCGTGGGCCGCGCGGGGCGGGCGGGCCAAGATCAGTGGAGGACCAAGATCAGTGGAGGACAACGATGCCCGACGCAGCGCCATATTCACGCCGGTGCTCGCCTCCGCGGACGTCGCCATCGCGATCGGGCGGGTGCCGGATGGGCGATCGAGGCCGTTCTGATCACGGTTCGGCTGGGCGATCCGCGAACGGCGCCATCCGGCCGACCGCGACGAGGAGGCCGTGGATGAGCGCCTCCGGCCGGGGCGGGCAGCCGGGCACGAGCACGTCGACCGGAAGGACGTCGCCGATGCCGTCGCGGCCCGCGTAGCTGCCGGCGAAGACACCACCGCTGATCGCACACGCCCCAACGGCCACGACGAGTCGGGGCGCCGGCATCGCCTCGTACGTCCGCAGGGCGGCTTCCTCCAGGTTCCTCGTCATGATTCCGGTGACGAGCAGCAAGTCCGCGTGGCGAGGCGAGGCGACGAAGTCGATGCCGAGGCGCTGGACGTCGTGATACGGGTTGAGCAGCGCGGCGATCTCCCAGTCGCAGCCGTTGCAGGAGCCGGTGTCGAGGTGGCGGACATGGAGCGAACGACCGAGCGTCCGCTCGATCGTCCGGCGGAGCCGCCGCGCTGCGACCAGCTCGTCCTGCGGAATGGCGTCGGCCGAAAAGCCCGTCACCGCCCTGCTCTCCAGTCGCGCCGGATCGTGAGATCCGCCCGGTCACGGACGGCGAGCTCGATCAGTGGCCCGAGCCGGATCGCGCCGCGGGGGCAGGCCCGGGCACAGGCGCCGCAGACGATGCAGGCACCGGCATCGAGCGACCAGGCCGAACCATCGAGGCGGATGGCCCCGGTCGGGCAGGCGCTCACACACGAGGCCGAACCATCGCAGCGGACCGCGTCGAGCCTAGGCAAGCCTCGAGCCGCCGACGGAAGCTCGGGGGGATCATCGGGATAGCCGCTCGTGACCGGCCGCTGGCGAAGTGGACGAAGGAGGCGATCGAAGACGTCGAGGGGCACGTCAGCGATCCGTGCAGGCGTAGCAGAGCTCGAAGCTCTTGTTGATGAGCGGAAAGTCGGGCACGAGGTTACCGGGGGCAGCGGCCGCGACCAGCGGCCAGTTCGCGAACGAGGCCGACCGCAGGTGCAGCCGGTCGACGGTCCCGCCGGAGCCCGCTCGAAGCCAGACCCACGACGTGCCCCGTGGGCCCTCGGCCCCGCCGATGGCGGTGTCGCCGAGCGCCGGCATCCGGACGGGCGGCTCCGCGATCGGCCCGCCGGGCAAGCGGCGGATGGCCTGGCGCACGAGCCCGAGCGAATCGTGAGCCTCCTGGGCACGAACGTGGAACCGGGCGGCCACATCTCCCCCCGCAGCGGTGACCAGCCCGACCTCGACCTCGCCATACGCTGCGTACGGCCGATCGCGTCGCAGATCAGGCGCGAGCCCGCTGGCGCGGGCCGTGGGCCCGAGCGCCCCGAGGGCAGCGGCCGTGTCGCGGCCCACGACGCCTGTGCCATGGAAGCGGGCCATGACCCCCTCCGAGCGGACGATTGCGCGGACGGCTGCGGCGAGTTCCGTGCCGATCTCATCGAGGGCGTCCGGCAGCGCGGCGAGGCCGCCCGGATCGAGGTCCGTGCAGAGGCCCCCAGGGGCCACGATCCCGGTGAGATAGCGATGACCGGTGAGCGCATCGTTTCGCCGCAGGAGACGTTCCTTGAGCCAGCCGAGTCGCGCGACCGCCGACTGGAACCCGATTCCGGCGCAGATGTTCCCGAGATCGCCGACGTGGTTGTAGAGGCGTTCGAGTTCCGCGAGCAGGACCCGCGCCCAGCGGGCCCGTGGCGGGATCTCCGTTCCTGTCAGGTGCTCGACTGCCTGCGAGTAGGCCAGCGCGTGCGTGACCGTGCAGACGCCGCAGGCCCGCTCGACGATCGGGAGCGCCGCCCCGAACGAGCGACACTCGACGAGCTTTTCGAGGCCCCGATGGACGAAGAACAGCCGGGCGTCCAGGTGCAGGACACGCTCGCCGATCGCCGAGAACCGGAAGTGTCCGGGCTCGATGACGCCGGCGTGGATGGGTCCGACCGGGAGCTGGTAGACACCCTCGCCGTGGACTTCGAACGGCACGAAACGACGCTCGGCGACAGGCGGCCGAGCGTCGGCCGGGACATCCTTGCGGAGCGGGTGGTAGCCGCGCGGCCAGCGCTCGTGAAGGACGAGCCGGCGCGGGTCCGGGTGGCCGAGCGGAACGATCCCGAAGAGGTCTTTCGCCTCGCGCTCGTCCCAGTGGGCGGCTGGAACGAGTGGGCTGATGGACGGGTAGGCGGGCTCGTCGTGCGGCAGCGCGGCACGCAGCCTGGCGAGTTCACCGTCCGGGCGAGCGACCACCGCCTCGATTGCCAGGCTGTCACCGCCGACCGACCGCTCATCGAGCCCGACGAGCATGACGAACCGGCCGCCCACGTCGACGAGAGACCTGACGCGTTTCCCGAGGTCGTCGGGCGCGACCCACTCGAAGGTCGCGCTCGTCATCGGGAGAGGCTCAGCCACGTCCCCCTCCGAGCACCAATGCGACCTGCTCGAGCACAGCGGCGAGCGGCGAGGGTGTCCAGAGCCCCGCGACGACGACGGCGGTCAGGGGAACCCCGAGAAGGAACGCCCACCGACCCGCGGCAGGGCCGGGTTCCGGAATCGGCCCGGGCCGTCCGGCCGGCCCGACCGACACCCGCATGACGTGGAACAGGAGGCCGGCGACTGCGAGGGCGAGGATCGCCGCCGCCGCTCCCGCGGCCAGGCCCCAGCCTGCCTGCACGCCACCCAGCAGGATCGCAACCTCGGCCGCGAAGACGCCGGACGGCGGCAGCCCGGCGAGCACGAGCGCCGCGACGACGAGCGCCCGTCCGTCCGCCGGCGAGCGGGCGAGACTGCCAGCCAGACGGCCGATCCGGCGGCTCCCCCGCTCGGCGACGAGGCGCCCCGCGGCGAGGAAGGCGGTCGACTTGGCCAGACCGTGGCTGATCAGATGGAGGCTCAGCCCGAGCAGCGCCAGATGGCCCCCGAAGCCGAGCGCCAGCGTCGCCAGTCCCAGGTGCTCGATCGACGAGTACGCGAGGAGGCGCTTGATATCACCCTGGGCGACGATGAACGGGAGCGCCACAGCGAGGCTGAGGAGGCCGAAGACGACGAGGAGCGTCGAGGAGAACGCCGACCCGAGGGCGGCCGCCGTGACGAGGTGGAACCGGGCGAGCGCGTAGAGCGCGACCGCCAGCGCCGCGCCCGACAGGAGGGCCGAGATCGGGCTCGGGGCCTGGCTGTGGGCGTCCGGCAACCAGGTGTGGAAGGGCACGAGGCCGGCTTTCGTCCCATACCCGGCAAGCGCGAAGAGGAACGCCAGGCGGACGAGGCCCGGATCGAGCCGCGGCGCGATCTCCATCAGACGGGTCCAGTCAAGCGCGTCGCTCGTCTCGCCGAGCGCGCCGACCGACGAGGCGTAGAGGAGGAGGGTCCCGAGCAGGGCGAACCCGATCCCGATCGAGCCGAGGATGAGGTATTTCCAGGCGGCCTCGATCGCTGCGGGCGTGCGGGCGAAACCGACGAGGAGCGCCGACACGATCGTCGTCGCCTCGATCCCGATCCACACGAGCCCGAGGTTGTCGAGGAGCGGGACCGCGGCGAGACCGGCGGCGAACAGGAGGAGAAGTGCGTAGTAGCGGCCGGTGTCGTGCGGACGGAGGAGCCCGGCCGCACGCTCGTGAGCCAGGTGACCAGGTGAACCGGCCACCGCGATCGCGGCGACGGCCAGGACGAGGACCACCACGTACGCGCCCAGCGCGTCGACGACGACCTGGCCGCCGAACGCCCGGAGCGGGCCCTCGACGAAGACCCGCGCCGCGAGGAGGAGTCCCGCCGCGAGCGCCGTCACGAGACCGCCGCCCGCCAGGCGACTCGCCCGCCGATCGTCGGCGAACCAGGCAACGAGGCCGGCGATCGTGGGAGCGGCGACGATGAGCGCAACGAGCAGCTCCGTCATCCGCGCAGGTTCCGCAGGCGATCGGTCGAGGTGCTGCCGAGGACGTCGAGCATGCGGCGCGCATAGACCCACGCGACGACGACCGCGATGAGCAGGTCGAAGAGCACGCCGAGTTCCACGACGAGGGGCATCCCATAGGTCAGCGAGAAGGCTGTCAGGGCGATCCCGTTCTCAAAGACGAGCAGGCCGACGATGAGGGACAGCGCCTTGCGGCGGGTCATGACGATGAGCAGGCCGGTGAGCACCTCGGCGATGGCAGCGGGCAGGCCCCGGCTCGCTGCGACGCTCGCCCCGACGAACGCCCCATCCGCGGCCACACTCGCGGCGAAGACGATCGCGACCGCCGCGACGAGGGAGGTGCGCGGACCGATCAGCGGGTGTCGCTCGCGCCGCACCGCCGAGCGCCGCAGGATCGAGCCGAGGACAAGCGGAACGACGAGACCCTTGACGACGATCGCGAGCAGCCCGCCGATCAGGAGGTGGCCGGCGCCAGTCGCCAGGCCGACGCCGAGGGCTGCGACGCCGGTGAGCGCCGATTGGATCGCCACGAGCCAGATCGACCGTCCGATCGAGCGGGTGGCGGCGAGCCCGATACCGAGCACGACGATCGCCGCCGCGCACGCGTCGACGATCTGGCTCGCCGTCCGTGGATCGAGGCTCATGCCGGCAACCACAGGCGGGTCGCGAGACCGATCGCGGCGATGATCGAGGCAGTCGCGAGGAGGCCCGGCAGGGCGAGGAGGCGCAGCTTCGCGAGGGCGGCATCGAGCACGCCAAGAACGATCGCGGCCCCGACCAGCTTCGCGAGTGCGGCGCCGATCGCGATGACCAGTGCCAGCGGTGTCAGGTCGACCGCGGCGCCGAGCGGCAGGAATGCGGCGGCGAACAGACCCACCACGAGGACCAGTTTGAGCTCGGCCGCATACATGAGGATCGCCAGGCGCGGGCCTGACGCCTCGAGGAGCATCCCCTCGTGGATCATCGTCAGCTCGAGGTGGGTGTCGGGATTGTCCACCGGCTCGTGGCCGGTCTCGGCGACGGCGACGATGGCGTAGGCGGCGGCCGCGAGCAGGAGCGCCGGGGTGTACCAGGAGATCCCCGAGGCGGCTCCGCGCGCCGCGATCGTGCCGAGATCGGTCGACCCCGCCGCCAGCGCGGCGCCGGTCAGCGCGAGGAGGAGCGCCGGCTCGACGAGGGTCGCGATCGCGACCTCGCGGCTGCTCCCCATCCCGCCGAAGGCACTGCCGGCGTCAAGCGCCGAGAGGGCGAGGACGAACCGTCCGAGGGCCATGAGACCGACGACCACGAGCAGGTCGCCCCAGCCGTCGAGGGGCGCACGGACCGCGACCATCGGCACGAGGAGCGTGGCCACGACAACCGTGGCGAGAACGATCGCCGGCGCCGCCGCGGTCAGTGGACTCGCCGCGTCGCTCTCGACCGACTCCTTCGCCCACCATTTCGCGAGGTCCCGATACGGCTGGAGGAGGGAGGGTCCTCGGCGGTACTGGAGGCGCGCCTTGACCCGCTTCGTGATCCCCAGCAGGAGCGGCGCCACGAGGAGCGTGAGCGCCGCCTGGATCACGGCCGGGACGAGCGTCTGCACGACCGTCGGAGTGATCATGCGTGGGCGAGCAGGAGGAGCGCGATGAGCGCCGTGACAGCGTACGCGAGATACAGCTGGAGGCTGCCGGACTGGAGGCGGCGGACGAGCTGCGCGGCATCGATCGCCGCACGATGGAGCGGCCGGTAGAGGCGCTCGTCGATCAGGTGGCTGACCTCGCCCCGGTAGCGGACCGTGCGCGCGAACGGCGTGCCGGGGTGGAACTCGACCGAGATCTCGCGCACCGGTCGCAGGACCGGCCCGAAGTACAGCCGGATGAGCTTCGCGTAGCTCGTCGCGGTGTATTCGAACGCGGGCTCGGGCACGATGCCGCACGTCCACGTCGCGGTCCGGCGGGTCTGCCGTCGGCGCACGCCGACGAGCCACGTGACGCCGGCGATGGCGACCAGGAGGACGGTGAGCGGCGCGGCAGCGTACACGGCGCCGATCCCGCCGACTGCCCCGGTCGCCGCGGCATGGGATCCCGACCCGACAAGCTCACCCGCTACCTCGAGGATGACGCTCGACACCGGCCCTGCGGCGATCCCGACGCCGATGCAGGCGATGGCGAGGCTCGCCATGGCGGCACCCATCGTTCGACCGGTCTCTCGAGCGCCCGCCGCTCCGGGACTGCGCGGCAGAGCGAGGAATGACATCCCGGTCGCCTTGACGAAGCAGGCGACCGCGAGGGCGGCGGTCAGTGCGAGACCCGCGACCGTGAGGAGCACCGCCGACCGCGCAACGAGCGACAGCGCGGGATCGCCGCCCGCACCGATCAGGCCCTGGAACGTCAGCCACTCACTGGCGAAGCCATTGAGTGGCGGGAGCCCGCTGATGGCCGCGGCGCCGATCCCAAACGCGAGAGCGGTGACGGGCATCGCCCTGGCGAGTCCGCCGAGGACGTTGAGGTCCCGAGACCCGACAGCCGACTGGATCGAGCCGGCGGCAAGGAAGAGGACGGATTTGAAGAGCGCGTGATTGAGGGTGTGGAAGAGTGCTGCGGTGAGCGCGACCGCAGCGAGGGCGGTCGCGCCGTCACCGAGAGCCAGGATCGCGACCCCGACGCCGATCAGGATGATCCCGATGTTCTCGATGCTGTGGAAGGCGAGGAGGCGCTTGAGGTCGTGCTCCATCAACGCGTAGAGGACGCCCAGTACCGCTGACGCGACGCCGATCGCGAGGACGAGGAGGCCCCACCACTCCGGACCCGGGCCGAGCAGGTCGAGCCCGAAGCGGACGATCCCGTAGACACCGGCCTTGATCATCACCCCGGACATGAGTGCCGAGACGTGCGATGGCGCGACCGGATGAGCCCTCGGCAGCCAGACATGCAACGGGATGGCACCGGCCTTTGTGCCGAAGCCGAGGAGCAGGAGCAGGAAGACGATGTCACGTGCCCCCGGCGGGAGGCGCGCCGCGGCCTGGCCGAAGGCACCGAAGCTCGTCGAGCCCGCGGTCGCTGCAAGGATCGCGAACGCGATGATGAGGGCGGCCGTCGCGAGATGGGTCAGCGCGAGGTACAGGTAACCGGCGCGCGCGACATCCGCGCTGGGACGCGATCCGACGACGAGGATTGCCGAGCTCAACGCCATGATCTCCCAGGCGAACAGGAACGCGAAGACGTCGTCTGCGCCGAATACGAGCGCCAGGCTGGCGATGAACACCGGGTAGGCAGCGGCGGTCCGATCGCCCGAAGCGCCATGGGCCGTGTAGCCGATGCCGAACACCGAGCTCGCGGCGCCCGCGACACCGAGGACGACGAGGAACAGCCCGCCGAGCGGGTCGTACCGGACGTGGATCAGGGCGAACCCGAGGACGTCGCCGGCGCTGGCGAGGAGCGGCGTCCCGGAGGCGATGACGCTCACCCCGAGACCGAAGATGCCGACGCACGCCAGGGCCGAGAGCGACAGAGACAGGGCCTGCGGGTTCGCCCTCGAGCGCGGAGCGATCGCCGCGACGGTCGACAGCACGAGCAGCACCGCGACGGCGGCAAGGAGCGACGCATCAGCCGCTCCCCCGAGCGCGCTCGCGATCGACACTCGGGTCCTCTACCTCTGTCTCGCCGTGATCACCCGCGAGACAGAGATCGCGCGGTATCGGCCTTCTTAATTATATATTCCAAGTCTTGAAGTCTGCAGAACAAGTAGTGGACGAGGCGATCCCACGCGCCGGTGACCCGGCGACGGAGCGTCGGGCGCGGGCGGGGGCTCGATGGCGACGCCCTCGACAGGGCGCGAGCCGTTCAGCGCACGCGCCGGCGGGCGACAGTCGAGAGGTGAGGGCGCTCGCGATGAACCTGCCTTGTCGGGGTCGCTGGAGTCGGCGAGGGTACGGTCGCCGGTGCCGGTTTGCTTCGAAGCCGCAGCTGGTGAAGGGACCAGTCGATGTCGCCCTTTTCGGCCGGGGGCACGGTCGACCGGGCCGATCGAAGAACCTCGATCGCCAGCGGAGTTTCCCCGTTCGTGCCGGCCCGCTCGATGACGCGGATCGCAAAAGCAGCCAGGGTCGGCTTGACGAGCCACGGCCGGACGCCCTCGATGGCCCGTGCTCCGTGGGCGGCGATCCGGTCGCGCCACTCGATGCGATGCATGGGCGACGCCGTTTCCGCTTCCTGCAGCAACGCCGACAGTTCCATCACGCCTCCGCGATCGAGTCGCCCCGCCGGGCTCTGCGGCCGGACGCACTCCCGTTCGAGATACTGAACATAAACTCCCAGGGTCCGGGCAACGCCTCCCGGACGACCCCTCCGGCGCGGTAGGCGCCACCGTCTGTCGCCCTCATTCTATCACGTTGGCGATTATCCTGCAAGATAACAGATAGACAATACATGGGCACGGTAGGATACTGCGCCCGAAGGCCCGGAAACCAGCCTCAGATTTGCGATCGGTGGGCCCAACCACAGAGGGACCTACGCGACCATGGCACGCCAGGACTCCCGCGGCGATGACGCCGAGCGCCTCCGCCAGTTCAAAGCGGAGTTCTTCAAGGCGCTCGCACATCCGCTCCGCATCCGGATCCTCGAGCTTCTTCGGGGTGGTCCGCTGAGCGTGACGCAGATCCAGGAGGCGACCGGCGCGCCGGGATCGTCCGTGTCGCAGCAGCTCGCCGTCCTCCGCGGAAGGAATATCCTCGCCACCGAGCGCCGGGGCACCACGATCATCTATCGCGTCCCCGACCCCGAGTTGTTCGAGCTGCTCGACGTGGCACGGACGATCTTCAACACTCACCTGAGCGACACGATCGATATGCTGCGCCTGGTCGACAGCGAAGCGGCATCTGCCGGCGAGCGATGACCGCCCGCCCCGCGTCGGTCGTGAGGATCGCGCGGACGGTGGGACGAGAAGCTCTTGAACGTGCCGACGCCCGCCGAACTGCTCGGCGGGCGTCGGGCTGGGATGGTGCGAGTGTCGCGCCGGGTCACATCGCCGGGAACGTCTCGCAGACCTCGATCGTCGCCCCCGCCTCGAGGACCGGGCACCCCTTCGCAAGCGCGATCGCCTGATCCAGGCTGTCCGCCGTGATGACGCTGTAGCCGCTGAGGGAGCTCCGGCCGTCGCCGCTCACGGAGCCGTTCGAGGCGATCGTCTTCGCGGCGCCGATCGGGTTGCCCGGGTCCGTGACGGCATCGCCGAGCCTCCCGAACCAGGCGCCCCAGGCTTCCATGACCCTCGCCTGCTCGGCGGGTGTCGCCGGCATGCCGCCGCCGCGATAGGCGAGCAGATAGGTGGCCATCGTCGAGTCCTCCTGTGTGGATGGGTCCAACACCGTAACGACGAACGACTCGGCCGAAATCGACATAGCGGTCGTCCGGGCCGATCGATCTCCCTGGCGACCTGTCGATGGGCACTGACGATCGTCGCCAGCATGCATGAAACGGCAATCCCGAGGTAACACACCGTTCATCGGACTACGGTCGACTTATGGGGTCCCCGTCACGCTTCGCCAGGGAGGATCCCCCGTTGCCTCAGGCACCTCGGCGTTCCATGCCGACCCTCATCGCCGTGTTCGCAATCGTCGCCGGCGCATGCAGCGCCTCCGCGACGCCCAGCCCCGTCCCGACCGCGACCGCCGCGCCGCCGACGGCGCCACCGCCGGCCACCGCCGCACACGCCGCGACCGCCCCGTCGACGCCGTCGGCGGCGCCGAGCGCAGCTCCGAGCTACGCCAACGTCCCGCTCATCGTCTACTCGGCCCAGGGCTATGACTCGGCGGTCGTCAAGGCATTCCAGGCGGCGACCGGCATCCCCACCCAGCTCGTCGACGACAGCACTGGACCCCTCCTCGTCAGGATCCAGGCAGAGGCGAACAACCCGAAGTGGGGCGTCCTCTGGGTGGACGGCGCCGAGGCGTTCGCCGCGCTCGACAAGCAGGGCATGCTGCTGCGGGGGTACGAACCGAACGTGCCCTTCAACGCCGTCGGGCGATCGCTCATCCCGGCCGACACGAGCTACATCCCGACCGGCGTCACGATGGCCGGCACGCTCGTCTACGACTCGAAGGTCGTGACGGCACCGCCGACGAGCTGGAACGATCTGCTCACCGCTCCGTGGAAGAACGCGGTCGGGATGAACAATCCGTCTGTGTCCGGACCGACGTATCCATTCGTCGCCGGTCTCATGAACTACGCGGGCGGCGTCAGCCAGGGTGAGGCGTTCTTCACCAAGCTCAAGGCGAACGGCCTCAAGGTCAACAACACCAACCCGGACACGCTCCACGAGCTCGAGACGAAGCAGATCAGGATCGCCCTGATCCAGAGCTCGGCCGGCATCGGCGCCGGGATCGCGAACCCATCCATCAAGACCGCTTTCATCGATCCGTCGACGCCCATCCCGGGCGTCATCGGCATCGACGCGAAGGCCTCCCCCGCGGTCATCGCCGAGGCGAAGGCGTTCGCCGCCTACGTCCTCTCGCCGGCCGGCCAGAAGGTCATGCAGGGCGGCGACCCGACCGGTGACTCGCTGTACTGGCCGATCGTCGACGGCGTCAGCGCCCTGCCACAGCTGCCTGTGCTGTCCACCGTCCCCGCCAAGGCGATCGATCCGTACACCTGGGGTCCCCTGGAGTCGACGATCAACAGGTGGTTCAGCGACACGATCGTCCCATGACCATGGGGTCCGGACGGACCGACGCGGCGCCTGCCGGCCCGAGTGGCCGGCGGGCGTTCGTCGACCCGGACCTCGGGCCCATCGCGCGCATCTCCCGAAGTCGGGTCCTCGGTCGCATCGGGCGGCTCGGCCTGCCGATCGCGCTCTGGTTCGCCATCGGGGCGCTCCTCGTCGTCCCGATGGCGGCATTCCTCGTGCAGGCGTTCTCGCCCCGCCTCTTCGGGACCGGTCCTGAGTGGTTCACCCTGGCCAACATCGAGCACGCGTTCGGGGCGACCACCGTCGTCGGCCTCGTCGACTCGCTCGTCGTCAGCGTCGCGACGTCGCTGATCGCCGTCGTTGTCGGCGGTCTCCTCGCCTGGGGGGTCCACCGCACGGACCTGCCGGGCCGACGCCTCTGGCCGGTCCTCGTCTGGGTCCTCCTCCTCATCCCCTCCTTCCTCGTCGCCCAAGGCTGGGAGTACCTCCTTCAGCCGGGTGGCGTCCTCTCCCAGTTCGGACTCGATACATCCGCCCTGTTCACCGCCTTCTACGGGCCACTCGGCGTCGTCTTCGTCCTGTCCATGACCGCCCTCCCGTTCGCCTACATCACGATCTCGGCTGCGCTCCTCAACCTCGGCTCGGAGTTCGAGGAGGCGGCCCGGGTCCACGGCGCGGGACCCGTCGGGACGGCCCGGATCATGATTCCGATCCTCGCCCCAGGCCTCCTCTCCGCGGCGGCGATCGTGTTCGCCGAGACGATGAGCGACTTCGGCGTGGCGTCCACACTGGCGGCCAGCGCCCACTTCCCGGTCGCCACGTACGTCCTCTTCGAGGCGATCAACAACAATCCCGCGGATTTCGGGCTCGCCGCCGCGATCGGCTGGCTCCTCGTCGCGAGCGCGGCAATCCCGATCCTCGTCCAGGCATGGGCACTGCGAGGCCGGACGTTCGCCGTGGTCTCGGGTCGGACACGGATCCCGGCCCGGACCCGCCTCCGGCCCACCACCAGAACCATCGCCACGATCGCAACGGCGGTCCTCTTCGTCATCGCCCTCGGCGCTCCCGTCCTGGGGGCCGTCGTCGCGTCATTGCTCAAGGACTTCGGCACGAGCTTCTCGTTCCAGGCGCTGACCTTCGAAAGCTATCGCCAGGTCCTGGCCGGCGATCTCGGTCTCGCCGACCCGCTCATCTTCTCGACGAGCCTCGCGGTGATCGCGGCGGTCGTCACGGTGGTGCTCGGTCTCGCCGTGGCGCGCCTGCTCACGTCGCGCGGCGGCGGGCGGGTGGGCCGGATCACCGACCTCGTGCTGCTCGGGTCCGTCGCCCTGCCGGGGATCGTCCTCGCCGCCGGGTACATCTTCGCCTACAACCTGCCGGGCCTGACGAACCTTGGCCTCGATCTGTACGAGACGACGCCGCTCCTCATCATGGGCTACGTCGCGACCGCGCTCCCGCAACAGGCACGCCTCATGGTCGGGCCGGTCTCCCAGCTCCAGGAGTCGCTCGTTCTCGCAGCACGAGTCCACGGCAGCTCCGCGCTCGCGGCATGGGGTCGGACCGTCGTCCCGGTCCTCTCGCGGGTCCTCCTCTGGGGCGCCCTGCTGACCTTCGCCAAGACCCTCCTCGAGCTGCCGGTCTCGCAGCTCCTCTATCCGCCCGGATCGCGGCCGGTCTCGGTGGCGATCAACTTATACGTCTCCGGACTCCACTACGACACGGGCACCGCGATGACGGTCGTCGCCCTCGTCGAGGAGTTCGCGGTCATCGTGATCGCCCTCGGCCTGTTCCGACTCCTCGCCCCGCGCGGATGGCGCCGCGGCCTCGGTCCCACCTGATGCAGTTCAGGCGGAGCGCCGGAGACCCGACGGGCCTGCAGCGGCACGATCCGCCGGCGGTCAGTGTGGAGCGCGTGACGAAGCGGTTCGGATCGAAGGTCGCGCTCGACAGCGTGACCGTGGACGTGCCGCCGGGCGCCTTCCTCGTGCTCCTCGGCCCGTCAGGCTCAGGAAAGACGACGCTCCTCCGCTGCGTCGCGGGGATCGAGCGACTCGACAGCGGCACGATCGCCATCGGCGGCCGGATCGTCGCGGACAGGGTCCGGCACGCGCCCCCGGAGCGGCGCGATCTCTCGATGGTCTTCCAGGACTACGCCCTGTGGCCGCACCTGACCGCGGTCGAGAACGTTCGCTTCGCGCTCCGGCGGCGGCGCCTTGCGACGGCCGATGCGGCACGGCGGGCGAACGAGATGCTCGAGCGGGTCGGTCTGGCCGGGCTCGCCGGACGGTACCCGAACGAGCTCTCCGGCGGCGAGCAGCAGCGAGTGGCCCTCGCGCGCGCGCTCGCCGCGAACACCGGCCTCCTCCTCTTCGACGAGCCGCTCTCGAACCTCGACGCCAACCTCCGGGAGCAACTCCGGGTCGAGATCTCGACGCTCGCTCGCGACGCCAACGCCACTTCCATCTACATCACCCACGACCAGAGCGAGGCGTTCGCGCTGGCCGACGTCGTCGGCGTGCTGCACGGCGGGCGTCTCGTCCAGCTCGGCGCGCCGCAGGACATCTACTCACGGCCGGCGACGACGTTCGTCGCCCGGTTCACGGGACTCGCCGGTGAGGTCGCAGTCGTCGTCGTCGGGGTGGACGGCGGCGGCGCGCCGCTCGTGAGGATCGCCGCGAGCGAGGGCCCGCCGATCAGTGCGCGCGCGACCGCGCCGGCGGCGACGGATGCGGCGGGCCGACTTCTCGTTCGACCGTCGGCGGTCCGTCTCGGACCGCCGAGCGAGGCGTGCGAGGCGGGCGACGGCCTCCGGGGCCGGGTCGCCGACGTCGCGTTTCGCGGTCGTGGCTACGATCACGCCGTCGTCCTCGCGAACGGGACGCGCCTCGTCGGCATCCACGACGAGCGTCCGTGGAACCGGGGCGACGAGGTCGCCGTGACCTTCGATCGAGCCGGCTGCTTCTTCTTCGCCGCCGGCTCCGACCCGGCGATGACACCGGACCAGTCCGTCCAGGCGAGCGCAGGGGCGGTGGTGCCTGCCCCCTCCCTCTGACGCTCGACCGGAGCGCGGCCCCTGAGACAGCCCGGGCCCACAGCCCGCGCTTACCCGAACCTGACGAGAGCGAGCGTCCCCACGACGACGCAGTAGATGGCGAACGGGGTCAGCGTGCGGGTCGTGAAATAGCGGGTGAGGAATCGGACTGACAGGTAGGCGGCGATGCCCGCCGCGACACTGCCGGCGAGGATCTGGGTCCGCACGCCGTCGCCGTTCGGGCCGATGAGATCCGGCAGCTTGTAGACGCCGGCGGCGAGGATGATCGGTGTCGCGAGGAGGAACGAGAACCGGGCCGCATCCTCGTGATCGAGGCCGCGGACGAGGCCGGCGACCATGGTGATGCCGGACCGGCTGATCCCGGCGAGGAGCGCGAACGTCTGGGCGCAACCCACGATGACCGCGACGGGAAACCCGAGGGCACCGAGCCGTCGCTCGGCGGCCTCCTCGTCCGCGGACGCGCGCGCCGCCGACGATGCCGGACGCACTGCCGCCGATCCGGTCCGGGACGTCGGCGATGCGGCCCGGATCGCGCCTCGCGGCACGGCCATGTCGCGCCCCGAGGCTCGTCGCCTGAGCCACTCCCCGGCGGCGAGGATGATGCCGTTGACGACGAGGAACCCGGCCGCGAACAGCGGCGTCGCGAAGACGACGCGGAACGTGTGCTCGAAGATGAGCCCGGCAAGCCCGGCCGGGATCGTCGCGACCACGAGGAGCCAGCCGAGCCGCGCCTCCGGCGTCTCGATCCGCCGGTCACGGAGCGAGCCGAGAACGCCGCCGACGATCCGGATCCACGTCCGCCGGTAGAAGATGAGGAGCGCGGTCGCGGTCGCGACATGGAGGCCGACGAGGAAGGCGAGGAAGTACGACTCCTTGGCGGATTGAGCAGCGACGACGTCCGTCCAGCCGAGGAGCTGCGGCAGGATGACCGAGTGCCCGAGGCTCGAGACCGGGAACAGCTCCGTGACCCCCTGGAGGAGGCCGAGGATGATCGCCTGGGGAAAGGTCAGCACGGATCACTCCTGAGATCGTCGGCGATTCGTTCGGCCGATGGCCGGGAGAGCCTATCGCATGCGGACGGAGGAGCCCCGAATATCCCCGAGACGTCGCGGACCGCGGGGCGCCCGTGCGCGCGGGGTGCGGGGCGTCCGTACGCGTGGACTGCGGGTGTGTCGGGTACGCGCGGGGTGCGTCATGTGCGCGATGTGTCGGCCTCGCGGCCGTGTCCGGGTGCCCGGCCGTGCGCGCTCTGATCCATCCCCGGTCGGATCTGGCCTCGCACGCCCCGGCTGCTCGACGTTACGACGCACCGGGCGCGTAAGCGACGCTGCCGAGCCACGCCCAAGGCTGCGGGCAGTCGCCCAGCCGAGCGCGCCGGAACGCCCGGACCGCGCTCATGGCGAGAGCCGGCCGGCGCCTGCGATGGCACCGGCCGGCCCGGAGTGAGGTGGGAGGGTGTTACTGCTGGACGTTGGACTGGAAGTCGACGTTCTGGCCGCCGATGTCCGTGTGGCCGCCGGGGCCGTCCGTCTCGATGCCGGCCTTCGCCGCCGTCTCGGTGGCTGACTCTGCGGCGATCGTCGTCGACTCGGTGGCCGACTCAGCGGCGACTCCGGGCACGGTGACGTCCGGGGTCAGCTGATCGCCGAGCTGGCCCGTGCCGCCCGTCTGGGTGCTCGGTCCGACGACCGTCACGTTCGGCGTCGGGGATGGGGTGGGGTTGCCGGCGAACGCGATCCCGCCTCCGGAAATCAGGAGGACGGCGGTTGCGGCGAGCGCCGGGGCGCGAAATCGATCGAGCTTCATGGTGGATGCTCCACTTCGACGACCGGGGCATCTGCCCGATCTGGAGGTAGCCTGCTCCCCGGGTCGTGAGCGTTCGGTTAATCGGGAGCGGCCACCGATTCACGATCGATTCACATGAAGGGTGGATGATGACGTCATGAAGATCCTCATGCTCGAGGATGACCAGCGCCTTCGATCGGTCGTCGTCCGCGGACTCCATCGCGCCGGTCACTCCGTCGAGGTCGCGGGCACCCTCGAGGAAGCGCGCTGGTTCCTCTCGGAAACGACCTCCGACGTCCTCATCCTCGACGTCATGCTGCCGGACGGCGACGGGTTCGGCCTGTGCGCCGAGCTTCGTGCCAAGGGCGACTGGACGCCCGTCCTCATGCTCACGGCGCGGGACGCGGTCACGGACCGGGTACGCGGCCTCGACGTGGGTGCGGACGACTATCTCGTCAAGCCGTTCGCATTCGCGGAGCTCGAGGCGCGCCTCCGGGCGCTCGACCGTCGCGGCACGAGCGAGCGTCCGCCGACGCTCATCGTCGGGACCCTCGAGCTTGATCCGGCGAGCCACCGGGCGACCCTGGGATCGCGGCGACTCGAGCTGACCGGACGGCAGTTCTCGCTGCTCGAGTTCTTCGCCCGGCGGGCGGACCAGGTCCTCCCCCGCTCCACGATCCTCGACCAGGTCTGGGACTGGGCCTTCGATGGCGACCCCCGGATCGTCGATGTGTACGTCCGCGCCCTCCGCCAGGCCCTGTCGTCCGGCCCGGGGGACCCGTCCATCGAGACGATCCGCGGCGTCGGATACACACTCCGCCCCGGCGGTCCCGCCGCCGAGCGCGAGCCCGCGCCATCGTGACGTGACGATCAGGGCGCGGCTCGCCGCGACCTACGCCGTGGGGCTCGTCATCACCGTCGCAGTGGTCGGCGCCCTCGTCTGGTGGCAGATGGACGGTGCGCTTCGAGCGTCGCTCGGGATGACCATCCAGACTCGCGCCGACGCCGTCCTCACCGCCGTCGAGAACGCCGGCCAGTCGGGACTCCAGAACACCGATCAGGCCGCCCCAGGCGTGTTCGCCGCACTCTTCTCACCGGCCGGAGTGCGTCTTGATGCAAGCGCGGACACGCCGCCAGGCATCCTCCCAGTGGCGGGCGTCCAGCAGCTCGGCGGCCGGCAGTATCTCGTCCTGACCACGATCGCCCAGGATGGGACGATCATCGTGACCGGCGCGGACCTCCGATCGATCTCCGATGCCGAGGCCGCGCTGGCCCGCGTGCTGGTCGGGGCGGGAGCGGCGACCGGAGCCGCGTCCGTGCTCGTGGCCTGGCTCCTCGCGCGGCGGGCGCTGCGACCGATCGACCGCCTCATCGAGTCCGCCTCCTCCCTCGGCCCGGACGATCTCACGCGGCGGCTCGACGCCCCGGACCGGGCGGACGAGGTGGGCCAGCTCACCGTCACCCTCAACGGGATGCTCGACCGGATCGCTGAGTCCGTCGAGCGCCAGCGGCTGTTCGTCGCCATGGCGTCACATGAGCTGCGCACCCCGCTCGCCTCTCTTCGGGTGGAGCTCGATCTCGTCGATCGGGACGATGCCACGCCGGACGAGCTCCGCGACGCGCTCCGCCAGGCGCGGGGTGACGCGATCCGGCTCAGCGGTCTCTCGACGAGCCTGCTCGAGCTCGCCGCCGTCGGCGTGGACGCGCGGGCGCTCGTCCTCGCGCCGGTCCGTGTCAACGAGCTGCTCCTCGGCGTCGTCCGAGGGCTGGACGGCCTCGCCCGTCAGCGGAGCGTCGAGGTCACCGTGGATGCGCCCGACGTCGTCGCCCGGGTCGACCGGACGAGGATCGAGCACGCCGTCGGCAATCTCATCGCCAACGCGATCGTCCACGGCGGCAGCGGTGGCAGCGTCGAGGTCCACTGCCGCATCGAACCGGCGGCAATGGACAGGAGCCTCGTCGTGGAGGTCCTCGATCGCGGACCCGGCGTTGGGAGCGCACCGATCAGCGCCCTGTTCGAGCCGTTCCAGCAGGGTGCCGGGGGCCGGCATCGCGGCGCCGGGCTCGGCCTGGCGACCGTCGCGAGCGCGATCACGGCCCACGGCGGCACGTTCGGTGCGGCGAATCGCGACGGTGGAGGCGCGCGCTTCTGGTTCGCCGTGCCATTCAGCGACGCCGACCGGCCGGTCCCCGATCCGGTCCCTGAAGCCGCTCCCGGACCGGCGCCGCGATCGGCCCCCCGCTGACGGGACGCGTCAGGCGCGCGAGCGCTGGGCGAGGACGAACAGGGCGACCATCGATGGAACGACCAGGACGGCGCCGACGAGCAGGCTGATGAGGAGCGCGGTGAGGGTCGCCGGCGGGCCGGCCGCTTGGTCGATCGTCAACGAGCCCACGAGCAGATACGGGTACTGGGCCACCGCCCAGCCCCACAGAACCGCACCGACCGCGAGGCCGGCGGTGCCGCGGGCGAGGGCGAACCGGCGCCGTGCGAGGAGTGCGAGCGACGCGATCCCGGTAACGGCGGAAAGCACGACGAGCGGGAGCGCGCCGGCGGTCAGACCGGCGAACAGCGTGGGCGCATCGGCGTGGATGACGACGATGCCGAGGAGGGCGCCGGTGCCCACCGTCAGGCCGCTCGCGAGCGCCCGTCCCCGGAACGCCTCGACGAGCGCGGCGTCGCCGGTCCGTCGAGCATCCGAGGTGAGGTAGACCGCCGCCAGAAACGCGCACAGGCCGACCGCGAGGACGCCGCCGAGCACGGACGTCGGGTTGAGCCAGCTGCCGATCGGATCGCCGGCCGCATTGCCGGGCGGCACCCGGCCCGATGCGACACCTCCCGCGATCGCCCCGAGGAAGAACGGTGTGACGATCGATGAAAGCCCGAAGATCATCCCGAAGCGGCGCCGCAGATCGGGATCCGCGACGGACTTCCGGAACGCGAACCCGGAGCCGCGGAGGATGATCCCGATGGCGACGAGCGTGAGCGGGATGTAGAGGGTCGACGCGACCGCGGCGAAGACCACCGGGAACGCGGTCCAGACCACGACGATGGCGAAGATGAGCCAGACATGGTTCGCCTCCCACACCGGGCCGATCGTGTCCTCGATGAGGTCACGGATCGCGGCGCCCTGACGGCGGCCGGCCGTCAGGTCCCAGAAACCGGCCCCGAAGTCGGCGCCACCGAACAGCGCATACGCCGTGAGGCCGGCCCAGGTGAGGAACAGGATGGCGTCGGCCGTGGTCATGACGGGGGGCCGTCCTCCGGCATCGCGGCGAGGGTCCGGCGGAGGACGAGGATCGTGCCGGCCGTGAGGGCGAGGTAGACGCCGATGAGGGTGAAGAACCCGATCGGGAGCCCGCGCGCCGCGGTCACCGCGTCCTCCACCCGCATGACCCGGTAGACGATCCACGGCTGACGACCGAGCTCGGTGACCATCCATCCGGCCTCCATCGCGACGACGGCGCCCGGGCCGGCCGCGATGGCGGCGAGGATGAACCGTCTCGAGCGCGGCATGTCCCGGCGTCGCCACCACGACCAGGCGAGCCAGGCTCCGAGGGCGAGGAGGCCGAAGCCGATGGCGACCATCACCTGGAAGGCGAGGTGGACCGGCAGGACCGGCGGCCGGTCAGCAGCCGGAACGGTGTCGAGGCCGACGACGAGGGCGTTCGGGTCGCGGAACGCGAGGAGCGACAGCCCGTCCGGGATCTGGAGGGCAAAGTGCATCGCGCCGTCCACCGGGATCCCGCCGATCGAGAGCGGGGCCCCCCGCTGCGACTGGTAGAGGCCCTCGATCGCGGCGAGCTTGATCGGCTGGTTCGTGGCGAGGAACTGGGCCGCCGCATCGCCGACGACGATCTGGGCCGGGGTGAGGATCGCGCCGAGGGAGAACGCGATGAGGAACCCCGTCCGATGGAGCTGCGAGGCCGGGTTCCGGCGGAGCCCCCAGGCGTGGGCCGCCGCCACGCCGAACCCACTCACCATGAACGCGGCGAGGATCATGTGGGTCGTCTCGACCGGCGTCGCCGGGTTGAGGATCGCAGCCCACGGGTCCACGCCGCTGACGACCCCGTTCGTCAGCGTGAAGCCGACCGGCTGATTGAGCCAGGCATTCGCGGTCACGACGAACCACGCCGAGGCGATCCCGCCCACGACGACCGGCAGGCCGGTGAGGAGATGGACGGTCGGCGGCAGGCGATCCCAGCCATACAGGTAGATGCCGATGAAAATCGCCTCGATGAAGAACGCGATGCCCTCGATCGCGAACGGCAGGCCGAGGACGGAGCCGAAGGTTGCCATGAGGCGCGGCCAGAGGATCCCCATCTCGAACGAGAGGATCGTCCCGGACACCGCGCCCACGGCGAAGAGGATGCCGAGGATCTTGGCCCAGCGGTGGGCGAGCGCGTCGTAGACCGCGCCGCCGCCATGTCGGCTGCGGTACTCGGCGATGAGAACGAGCGTCGGGAAGCCCACGCCGAAGCAGGCGATGACGATGTGCCAGGCGAGGGAGAGCGCCATCTGGGCCCGGGCCGCCCAGAGATCCGGCTGGTCGACCGCGCTGAAGACGTCGATGGCGTTCATCGCTCTCGAGCTCCGTTTCTGGGACGATGCCAGCCTACACCGCGCTCGCCGTCACCGCCGTGAGGTCCGCCCGCTCCATGCCGCCCGCTGCCGCCGAGCCGACCGCGCGCGAGCGGCTGGCCGCGCTTCACCCACCGGCGGCGGATCCGTACCGCCGGCTCAACCCGCTCACCCAGGTCGTCGTCGCCGTCGGCGGATTCGCTGCCGCCCTTCTCGCCCCGACCCTGCTCGGTCCGCTGGTCGGCATCGTCGTGGTCGCCATGCTCGCGTCGCTCGCGGGTGCCGCCGGGCCGGTGAGACGGGCTGGCGCGATCTCGGGCCTAGTCGTCGGAGGGGTCGTGGCGGTCGTCGACGTCCTCTCCGGTCACGATGTGTCGACGATCGCCGGAGGACCGCTCGACGCAGGGCTACGCGGCGCGCTGGCCGGGATGAGCCTGCGTCTGTGGACCTCGACCGTCGACCTGCCGGCCCTTCGGCTCGATCTGGAGCGGCGGGGACTCCCCCATCGGGTCGCCGTCGGCCTCGTGGGGGTCCTCGGGGCGGGACCCGGCCTCGCCGAGCGGCTCGACGCGGTGACGGCCGCGCAGCAGGCCCGCGGATACGAGCGCTCCGGCGGTCGGCTCGGCGCCCTCGGTCGCGTCCCGGCGCGGGCGCCGATCCTTTTGCCGGCACTCGTCTCGACGCTGGCGAACCTCACCGAGCGGAGTCTCGCTCTCGAGTCGCGGGCGATCGGGCGGCCCGGTCGGCGGGCCACGCTCTGGACGCCCGCCGATCCGCTGGCCGAACGCCTCCTCCGCTGGGCGATCGTCGTCGCGGGCGCCATCGGGATCGTCGTCCGGCTCCTCGGGATCGTGCGCTGATGCTCCACCTTCATTGCACGGCGTACCGCTACCCGGCCGCGAGGGTCGCCGCTCTCCACGACATCGACCTCGCGATCCCCCACGGTGTGGTCGTGGGGCTGGTCGGACCCAACGAGAGCGGCAAGTCCACGCTCTGCCTCGTGGCGTCCGGGATGGCTCCGGCGGTCGTCGGCGGCGAGCTCGTCGGGCACCTCGAGATCGACGGCGAGTCGATGACCGGCCGGCCGCCACACGAGCTCGCGGAGCGGGTCGGGCTCGGGTTCGCGAACCCCACGACACAGCTGACGGGGCTCACCGCGACGGTCTTCGAGGAGGTCGCGATCGGACCGCTCAACCTCGGGCTGTCCGCGACGGAGACCGTGGCCCGCGTGGACGAAGCCCTCGCCGCCGTGGGGATCGAGCGGCTCGCCGGCCAGAACCCGCGCCGGCTCTCGGGCGGTGAATCGCAGCTCGTCGCGATCGCGAGCCTCCTCGCGATGCGGCCGAGCCATCTCGTCCTCGACGAGCCGACCTCCGAGCTCGACCCGGCAGGAGCGCGGCTCGTCGCCGAAGCGCTCCACGCGGTCGCCCATGGCGGGACGGCCCTCCTCATCGCCGAGCATCGGATGGACCTGCTCGACGGTCTGTGCGACCGGATCGTCGTGCTCGACGGCGGAACGATCGTCCGGGACGGTCCGGCCGAGACAGCCCTCGCCGACCCCGGCCTCGCCGCGCTGGGCCTCGAACGGCCCGCTCGCCATCGCATCGCCGACGCATCCAGGGCCGCCGGAGCCCCGCTCGACCCTGCCGAGCTCCGGTCCGCCCTCGGCGGATGGCCCCACCGGTGATCCCGGCGATCGCCCTCGAGGGGCTCGGGTTCGTCTACCCCGACGGTCATCGCGTCCTCGCCGCCGTCGACCTCGCGATCGGCGCGGGCGAGACGATCGCGCTCGTGGGCCAGAACGGGAGCGGAAAGTCAACCCTCGTCCGGCACCTGAACGGTCTCCTGCGATCCACGGAGGGGCGAGTGCTGCTGGACGGTCGAGACATCGCCGCCGTGCCGGTCGCGTCCCTCGCCGCACACGTCGGGCTCCTGTTCCAGAACCCGGACCGGCAGCTCTTCGAGGAACGCGTCCGCGACGAGGTCGCGTTCGGCCCGCGCAATCTCGGCCGCCGCGGCGATGACCTCGACGCGGTCGTCGCGGACGCTCTCGAGGCCGTCGGTCTGAGCGACCTGGATGACGCGAACCCCTTCGTCCTCGGTCAGTCGCGGCGGAAGCTCGTCGCCCTCGCGTCCATCCTCGCGATGCGGACCCCGATCGTCGTCCTCGACGAGCCGACGACAGGCCAGGACGCCCGCGGCGTCGACCGGATCCGCTCCATCGTCCGCGGACTGGCCGCCGAGGGCCGGACGACGATCGCGATCTCCCACGACCTGCGGTTCGTCGCCGAGACCTTCGATCGGGTCGTCATCCTCCGCGACGGCACGGTCGCCCTCGACGGCACGCCAGCCGAGGTGTTCGGGCCGGAGGCGGGTCCCGTGCTCGCAGCGGCGAATCTCGAACCCCCGCCCGCCGCCCGCGTCGGGATGCACCTCGGACTCGGCAGCACGCCGAGCGAGGCGGACCTGGTCGCCAGGCTTGCCGCCCGGGCCGCCGCGGGGCGCTGACCCCCGGTCACCCCGGCTGCCCTTATTGCGACGTGTTGTAAGAACGGGGTATCCTCACCGTCCGGACCGGCTGCCTGCCGGTCACGAAGCGGAGAGCCGGATTGATCGCGACCGCCATGCGGATGGCGACCACGTCGAGCCCGTTGCGGAACCGGATCGTGGGGATCTACGCGTTCCTCATCGCGTTCACCGTGGCCTGCGTCGGCCTCCTCTTCGCCGTCGGAACGGCCTATCCGGCGCTCATCGGGGCCGGCATCCTCGCCTACACGCTCGGGCTCCGGCACGGCGTCGACGCGGACCACATCGCCGCGATCGACAACACGACGCGCAAGCTCATCCAGGACGGCCAGCGTCCGGTGACGGTGGGGCTCTTCTTCTCGCTCGGCCACTCGACGATCGTCATCGGCCTCTCCGTGGTCCTCGCGATCTCCGGTGCGATCGTCCACGACATCCCGGCGCTCCAGGATGTCGGAGGACTCGTCGGGACCGCCGTCTCGGCCGCGTTCCTCCTCGCGATCGGCCTCGTCAACCTCGTCGCCCTCGTGGAGATCGGACGGCTGTTCCGGACCGTTTCCGGCGGCGGCAGCTACAGCGACGCGTCGCTCGAGGACTTCCTCGCCGGGCGCGGGCTCCTCGCCCGGATCTTCCGGCCGATGCTGCGGCTCGTTCGAAGGAGCTGGCACATGTACCCGGTGGGGGTCCTCTTCGGCCTCGGCTTCGACACGGCGAGCGAGGTCGGCCTCCTCGGCCTTGCCGCGACCGCCGGCGGCCAGGCCATCCCAATCGGGTTCATCCTCATCCTCCCGGCCCTCTTCGCGGCCGGGATGATGACGGTGGACACGACCGACCAGGTGCTCATGCTCGGCGCCTACGAGTGGGCCTTCCTCCGCCCGATCCGCAAGCTGTACTACAACCTGACGATCACCTTCATCTCGGTCGTCATCGCCTTCCTCATCGGCGGGATCGAGGTCCTCAGCATCGTCGCGGCGCGGTTCCGGCTCAGCGGCGGTGTGTGGGACTTCGTCGCCCACCTCGACTTCGAGATCGTCGGCTTCGCGGTCATCGCGATCTTCATCGGGACGTGGATCGTCGCGACGATCATCTATCGCCTCAGGGGCTACGACGAGCTCGGGGGCGATCAGCCCGGGTCGGCGGCCTGACAGGCGGCGCAGCGACCGACGATCGTCAGGTGCGAGAGATCCACCGCGAAGCCTCGACTCCGCTCCAGCGAGGCCATCGTCGCCGCGGCCTCGGCCTCGTCGATCTCCCAGCTCGCACCGCATCCCTCACAATGCAGATGGCCGTGTTCGACCGCCGGTCGGACGTGGTATTCCTCCCGGCCGTCGGCACCATGGGCATGTCTGACGACGCCGAGCTCCTCGAATACACGGAGGGTCCGGTAGACCGTCGAGGGGGTCGTGAGCGGGTCGAGCGATCGGCAGCGATCGACGAGCTCGGCGCCGGTGATGTGGCCATCTGTCCGGTCGAGGACCTCGAGGATCTGGCGGCGCTGCGCCGTCCAGCGCAGACCCAGGGTCCGGAAGTGATCGCGGATCGCGGCAAGCGAGGGTGGCGTGGTGGCGTCCCGCGCCGAACCGGCGCCGCTCGGCCTTCGGACGGTCATGTGGGACGTGCTCGGCGTCGCTGGACGTGCGTCGTGCATCGGGCGCGAGTATAGGGCTGGCCTGAGTGGCTGCCCGGTGTGGCTGCCCCGTGAGGGCGCCCGCATTCGGATGCCGGGCACCGAGTGCGCCAGGACGGCGCATATCCGCCCCGGGAGACGCTTACGCGAGATCGTGGCCCCATCGCGGGTCGGATGAGCCCCATCGGACCGGAGCCGCACGCACGGCACGACTGCACTCCGGGGCGCCTGAGCGTGGATCGGGCCTTCAGTGTTCCGTAACGCTCTCCCAGTGCGGTTCTGCGATGAAATCGCGGGCGCATCGGCCGTGGAGCTCAGCGGCGCAGCGGATCGGAACCGCGAGGGCCGCAACGGAGTGGGAGGCGCGAGGGCCGAGAAGCGCCGAACATGGACGAGCGACGCGCCGGTGATCGGGCGTCGCTCGTCGTGGGAGCGCGAACGGGAGGAGGATCGTCCGCGTCGTATTCGGTTGTTCTTCAGTTGTCGGATGCATCGTGACACCCGGGACCTTGCGATCTCATTACGCCGCAGGGCCGGTCCCTCGATCAGAGCATCCAAAATCGGTGGGCGAGATATCTAGACATCATCTCTCTTGGTGGTGATACTTCCTCGGTATGGATGCGGAACCGTCTGGACGATCCACGGCCGGCATGCGGATGGGTCAGGCGGCCGAGATGGTCGGCGTCACGGTCGAGACGCTCCGCCGCTGGGAGGTGGACGGACGCCTCCGGGTGGAGCGCTCGGGCGGCGGCCAGCGTCTCGTCCCGCTCGCCGAGGTCTCGCGACTCATCGACGAACGACGGCGCGCGGTCGTGGATCGGCCGATCGTCGCCCAATCGGCACGGAATCGGTTCCCTGGTGTCGTGACCCGCGTCGAGCGCGACGGCGTCGCTGCCGTGGTCGAGGTCGTCGCCGGCCCGCACCGGCTCGTGAGCCTCATGACCGCCGAGGCGGTCATCGAGCTCGGTCTTGCCGTCGGCGTCGAGGCGATCTGCGTCGTGAAGGCGACGAACGTCATCGTCGAGATCCCCGCGTCGCGCGAGCGCGGCGGATGAGACACGGCCGGCGGATCGCCACGCTCTCCGCCGCAGCGCTGCTCCTCCTCGCCGGCTGCTCGGGCACCGCCACCGCACCCGGCAACGCCACCGCACCGGGCAGTGCCACGGCGCCACCGATCGCCACAAGCCTGACCGTCGACGCAGCCGCCTCGCTCGCGGGCGTCCTCGAAGCGGCGCGCTCCCGCTACGACGCCACCCACCCCGGGACGTCCCTCACGATCGACACGGACTCCTCGGCTGCGCTCGCGACGCAGATCGAGCAGGGAGCGCCGGTCGACGTCTTCCTCTCCGCCGACACGACGAACCCGCAGGCGCTGATCGATCGCGGTCTCGCCAGCGGCGCGCTCGTGCCGTTCGCGGCCAACCTCCTCACGATCATCGTTCCGACCGCGGATCCGGCCGCCATCCGGACGCCGGCGGACCTCGCTCGGCCCGGGGTCAAGATCATCGCGGCGGGCCCGGCCGTCCCGATCACCAGGTACGCGACCCGGCTCGTCGCGAACCTCGCCGCCCTGCCCGGGTATCCGGCCGGATTCGCCGCCGCCTATGCCGCGAACGTCGCGTCGAGGGAGGACAACGTCGCCGCGGTCGTGGCGAAGGTCGCCCTCGGCGAAGGCGACGCGGCGATCGTCTACGTCACCGATGCGGCGACATCGCCCGGCGTGATCGCGGTCCCCGTCCCGGCCGCCGCGAACGTCCCGGCGACGTACGCGGGCGTCGTCGTGCGGGCCTCGCGAGATCTCATCGGCGCGCAGGCCTTCCTCGCCTGGTTCGCCGGGCCGGACGGTCAGGCGATTCTCCGCTCGTTCGGGTTCCTTCCGCCGCCGTGAGTCGAGCGCCCGCGCGACCCGGCCGGACATTCGCGTCGCGCCGGAACCATGATGGACGAGCGATCATCACCCTCGCGGTCGTGCTCGGCCTCCTGCTCGCCCTGCCGGTCGCGACCCTCGTCGCCAGGGCGATCGTTGACGGCTCGCTGGCGGCGAGCGCGACGAACCGGGTAGTCCTCGACGCGCTGACCTTGAGCCTTGCGACGACCACGGCGAGTCTCGCCATCACCGTCGCCATCGGGCTCCCACTGGCGTTCGTCCTCGCCCGCCGGCGGTTCATGGGTTCCGCGCTCCTCGAGACGGCGGTCGATCTGCCGATCGTCCTCCCGCCGTCCGTGGCAGGGCTCGCGCTCCTCCTCGTCCTCGGCCGGCGCGGACTCCTCGGGGAGCCGCTCGCCGGGGCGGGCATCGAGCTCCCGTTCACGACGGCTGCCGTCATCCTCGCCCAGGCGTTCGTCTCGGCGCCGTTCTTCATCCGCTCGGCGCGGGCCGGGATCGCGGCCGTCGATCGCGATCTCGAGGACGCGGCGCGCGTCGACGGCGCCTCCGAGGCCGGGGTCTTCCGGCAGATCACGATCCCGCTCGCCGGGCCCGCGCTCGCGGCGGGCCTCGTCATGAGCTGGGCCCGATCGCTCGGCGAGTTCGGGGCGACGATCATGTTCGCCGGCAATATCGAAGGGCGGACCCAGACGCTCCCGCTCGTTGTGTACAGCGAGTTCACCGGCGGCGCGCTCGGGCACTCGATCGCCGCCGCGGCGATCCTCGTCGTCGCCGCCTTCGGTGTGCTCGTCGCCGTCCGCGTGCTCCACTGGGGCCGCGTCCTCGACCTCCGCGCCCTCGCCTGATCCGCTCGGGTAGCGCGGCGGCGGCCGGCCGGACCGGACTCGCGACCGTCAGTCGAGGGCGATGCGGAAATCGGCGCCAGTGCGGGCGCGCACCTCCTCCACGGTGACCCCGGGCGCGAGCTCGATGAGGACGAGACCCGCGCCGGGTGCGACCTCGAAGACGGCAAGATCCGTGATCACCCGGTCCACGACCCCTCGGCCGGTGAGCGGGAGCGTGCACTCGCGGAGGATCTTCGGACTGCCGTCCTTCGCGACGTGGTCCATGAGGACGATCACCCGCCGCACTCCCGAGACGAGGTCCATCGCGCCACCCGGGCCCTTCACCATCCGGCCCGGCACCATCCAGTTCGCGAGATCGCCGTTCTCGGCGACCTCCAGCCCGCCGAGGATCACCACGTCGATGTGGCCGCCCCGGATCATCGCGAACGAATCCGCGCTGGAGAAGAAGCTCGAGCCGGCGATCGTCGTCACGGTCTGCTTGCCGGCGTTGATGAGATCGGGATCCACGTCCGCCTCATCCGGGAACGGCCCGATGCCGAGCAGTCCGTTCTCCGACTGGAGGACGACCGTGATCTCCGGCGGGATGTGGTTCGCCACGAGCGTCGGGATGCCGATGCCGAGGTTGACGTAATCGCCGTCGTGGAGCTCCGCAGCGGCCCGGCGGGCCATCCGTTCGCGCGACGGCGAGGTGACGGCGGACAGGTCGGTCCCGGCGACGGTGCGGAACTCGATCCGCCGCTCGTACTTCGCCCCCTCGACGATCCGGTCGACATAGATGCCCGGCGTGTCCACCGCGTCCGGATCGAGCTCGCCGACCTCGACCAGGTGCTCCACCTCCGCGACCGTGACCGTGCCGCAGGTGGCGATCATCGGGTTGAAGTTCCGCGCCGTGCGGCGGTAGACGAGGTTGCCCGCACGGTCGCCGCGCCAGGCCTTGACGAGCGAGACGTCCGTGCGGATCGCCTCCTCGAGGACGTACTCGCGGCCATCGAAGACCCGCGTCTCGCGGTCGGCGGCGATGCTCGTCCCGATCCCGGTCCGGGTGTAGAAGCCGGGGATCCCGGCACCGCCCGCCCGGAGCCGTTCCGCGAGCGTCCCCTGGGGAACGAGCTCGAGCTCGAGCTCGCCGGCGAGCGCCTGGCGCTCGAACTCGCGGTTCTCGCCGACGTACGAGGCGATCACCCGGCGGACCTGCCGCCCGGCGAGGAGGAGGCCCATCCCGAAGTCATCGACCCCGGCGTTGTTGCCGACGATCGTGAGGTCGCGGACACCGCTCGCGACGACGGCAGCAATGAGGTGCTCCGGTATCCCGCAGAGGCCGAAACCGCCGGCACCGATGGTCATCCCGTCGTGGAGGAGCCCATCGAGGGCTGCCGCTGCACTCGGATGGACCTTCTCGCGGCGGCCGCTCATCGCCGTATCGTCGCCGATTCGCCGACCGCGTGGAACACCGGGGCGCGCGTCCGGTGTCTGGTCCTCCGTCAGCCGTTGACCACCGCGAGGAACGGGAACGCCGCCCGTGGATCGAGGGCATCGAGATCCACCCGCCGGAGGTTCGGCGCGGCGGACGGTCGGGCGAGGAGATACCCCTGGGCGGCGGGGACGTCGAGGTCGCGGAGCATCTCGAGCTGGGCCGGCGTTTCCACGCCTTCCGCGATCACGCCGGCCCGCCACCGCGCGGCGAGTTCGGTGAGGCTCCGGATCACCTCGAGTGAGGCGGCGTTGCGGGCACCCGCCTGGATGAGGCTCAGGTCGATCTTCATGATGTCGAAATGGATCTGGCTGAGCAGCCGCAGCCCGGCGTTCCCCGCACCGACATCGTCGATGGCGATCCGGAAGCCGGCATCGCGGCAGGCGGCGAGCCGGCGGCGCACCGCGTCGATGTCGACGACCTCCTCGCGCTCGGTCAGCTCGAGGATGACCCGCTCGGGCGTGAGGCGACCTCGGCGGAGGAGCGCCGTGAGGAACGCCGGCGAGAACTCGGGCGACTCGACCGTCTGGGGCGACAGGTTGAGGCTGATCGACTGGTCGGGACCGAGGTCGCGGATCCCGTCGATGATCGCGGTGATGCACGCCCGATCGAGTTCGACGGACCGGCCGGTCGCCTCCGCGGCCGCGAACATCGAACCCGGGTCCGAGAACCCGGATCCGGGCGCCGGTCGCGTGAGGCCCTCGAACCCGATGACCACGCCGCTGTCGAGCGCGACGATCGGCTGATAGGCCGGCACGAGGAGGCCGGACCCGACGATGTGGGCAATCGCGGCGGACGCCTCGGCGAGCTGGCCGGCCGCGATCCCCTCGATGTGGGCGACCGAGTCGTAGAGACGGACGTCCGTCCGTCCGCCGTGCTTCGCCTCGTAGAGCGCCCGGTCCGCGTTGGCGAGGAGCTCGGCTCGCGACATGCCGTCCGCCGGCGCCGAACTGATCCCGCCGGAGAACGAGAAGCCGCGGGCGAAGCCAGCGCTCGGGCGGGGCTCGACGCACGCGGCGAGCAGTCGGCGGGCCACGACGAGGGCCTCCTGGGCGTTCGTGTGGGGCATGAGGATCGCGAACTCGTCACCGCCGATCCGGAACGCCCGGTCGGATCGGCGGGTCGCGGCGACGAGGAGGTGGGCGAGCTCGACGAGCGTCGCGTCGCCGAGCGCGTGACCGGCCGAGTCGTTGATGAGCTTGAAGTCGTCGAGATCGATCGTGAGCAGCGCGAGCGGCGTGCCGTAGCGTTCGACGTCGGCGAGCGCGCGGTCGAACTCCTCGTGGAACGCCCGGTGATTGCCGAGCCGGGTGAGCGAATCCTCGAGCGCCGTCGAGCGCGCCTCCTCATAGAGCTCACCGTACCGATGGTTCTCGGCCTCGAGCTCCTCTGCCGGGCGAACGACGAGGTGAGCGAGGTAGAGGGTGAGGTCCACGCTACCGGCGAGGGCCAGGACGAAGGCGCCGAGCGCCGCGATCGGCGCCGACCGGACGAAGCTGCCGATCCAGCGGCTCGAGTCCGGCGCGACGAGGGTCCCGAGCACAGCGCCGACGATGAGCGCGATCGTCGCGGTCGAGCCCATGACGAGGGCGAGCCGGAACCTGATACGTCGTGCCTGTCTGCCGCGTGTCGCCCCCGGGAGCAGTTCGTGGACGGCGTGCGGGACGGCCCGGTCGTGCGCGGCGAGGATCGGGGTCCGGAGCGGTTCGGTATGGCTGGCCATCGAAGCGAGTTGTCCCATCGTTTCGATGAGACGGACAGTGTCCCTTCGTACCGCGGCCGGTGGGCCTTTCGGGTGACGCACCGGATGTGGAGGTCGCCGCGACCGCGTTCCGCGCCCATCCGATGTATCGTCACGGCCGACTTTCACGAGAACCTCGTCCCCGAGATCTCTCGGACCGCGTATCAGGAGGAGCCATCCGCATGCGCCGCTGGGCACTGGGATCTGTTATCACGACGGCGGTCATCGTCGTCGGGGCCTGCTCGAGCGCGGCGACGCCGAGCCCGAGCGCCTCGGCCGCCCCATCCGCCGCCTCGGCCGCACCGAGCGCCGCCGCTTCAGCTTCGAGCGCACCGTCCGCATCCGCGAGCGCGGCGCCGTCGGCCGCCGCCATCGCGGTGCCGGCCAACATCACGAGCGCCGGCAAGCTCGTCTTCTGCTCGGACATCTCGTATCCGCCGGAGGAGTCGTACGCCGCCGACGGGACGACCCCGCAGGGGTCGGACATCGACATCGCGAACGAGATCGCCAAGCGCCTCGGCGTGAAGGCCGAGATCGACAACACCGGCTTCGGCGGGATCATCCCCGCCCTCAACGCGAAGAAGTGCGACCTCATCATCTCCGGCATGAACGACACGCCGACGCGGGCACAGCAGGTCAGCTTCGTCGACTACCTCAAGGTCGGCCAGGGCCTCCTCGTCCCGGCCGGCAACCCGAAGAACCTCCAGACGCTCGCCGACCTGTCCGGCCACTCGGTCGCGGTCGAGCTCGGAACGACGAACAAGGACGCCCTCGACGCCGAGAACAAGGTCCTCGTCGCGGCCGGCAAGCCGAAGATCGACATCCAGACGTTCCAGGCGGACACGGACGCGTTCAACCAGCTCAAGCTCGGTCGGGTCGACGCGTATTCCGGCGACTCGCCGGTCTGTGCGTACTACGCGGCCCAGAGCAACGGCAAGTTCATCGTCGGCGGCTCGCCGATCGCCCCGGCCCTGATCGGGATCGCGATCCGCAAGACGGACACCCAGCTGACGGCCGCGGTCCAGGCCGCGATCGACGCGATGTACGCCGACGGGACGATGAAGTCCATCGTCGACAAGTGGGGCATGACGAACGCGGTCGTCCTCCTGAAGTAACAGGCGAGCCGGGCGTCCGCTCGGATACTCTTCCGTTCCATCAACGCCATCGGGTGGGCCGCCGGTCCACCCGATGACCTGGCCCTTCAGACGAGCGTGCCGTGCACCCGCTGTCGCTCCTCGCCGATTCGTCGGGCCTGCAGTTCCAGTTCGACCTCCCGTTCTTCCTCAACTTCGTCTTCCATCCCACGCCGGCCCTCATCGGCGGGCTCGCGATCACGATCTACGCATCGATCATCGCCCAGGCGATGGGCGTCGTCCTCGGCGTCTTCTCCGCCCTCGCCGGGATGGCCCGCAATCGCGTGTTCCGGACGATCAGCCGGCTCTACGTCTGGTTCTTCCGTGGGACACCGGTCCTCGTCCAGATCTCCCTCGTCTACTTCGGGACGCCTTACCTGCTCGGCGGGTTCGACCTGTTCCCGAACCACGCCCTGCTCGGTCCCCTCGACCTCCGGGGGGCCGTCCTCGCCGGCACCTTCGCCCTCGGCGTGAACGAGGGTGCGTACATGAGCGAGATCGTCCGGGCCGGCATCCTGTCCGTCGACCCGGGCCAGACGGAGGCGGCCAAGTCGCTCGGCATGACCTACGGGCTGACGATGCGCCGGATCGTCCTGCCGCAGGCCCTCCGGGTCATCATCCCGCCGCTCGGCAACGAGTTCAACAACATGCTCAAGACGACCTCGCTCATGAGCGTCATCGCCGTCCAGGAGCTCTACGGCAACGCGTTGAACGTCTATTCGGCGTCGTTCAAGCCATTCGAGGTGTTCTTCGGGGTCGCCATCTACTACCTCGCCCTCACCTCGATCTGGAGCTTCATCCAGGGCCGTATCGAGCGACGCCTCGGGACGAGCTCCGTGCGGATCGATGAGCCGGGGCTCATGGCCCGACTCGTCGGCCTCCGCGGCCCGAGCGCCGGAGGTCGCTGATGGCCGGAGTGGGCGGCGGCATCCTCGGCGCGATCGGCGGCGTGCCACGGCCGCCGACGGACGTCGTCGTGGACGCCAGGGACGTCGAGAAGCGGTTCGGCGCCCTCGCCGTCCTCAAGGGGCTGAGCATCCAGGTCCGGCGGGCGGAGGTCGTCGTCATCATCGGGCCCTCCGGATCCGGCAAGACGACGTTCATCCGCTGCATCAACCACCTCGAGAAGATCCAGGGCGGCCGGATCTTCGTGAACGGTCACCTCATCGGCTACCGCGAGGACGGCGGCCGGCTCGTCGAGGACCGCGAGGCGAACATCGCCCGCCAGCGCCAGGAGATCGGGATGGTCTTCCAGCGCTTCAACCTCTTCCCGCACATGACCGCCCTCGCGAACATCATCGAGGCGCCGGTCCGCGTCCGCGCTGTCCCTACCGCCGAGGCGACGGAGATGGGCCGGGCGCTGCTGGACCGCGTCGGCCTCGCTCACAAGGCGGACAGCTACCCGGCCCAGCTCTCCGGCGGCCAGCAGCAGCGGGTGGCCATCGCCCGCGCGCTCGCGATGAAACCCGCCCTCATGCTGTTCGACGAACCGACGAGTGCCCTCGACCCGGAGATGATCGGCGAGGTCCTCGAGGTGATGAAGGAGCTCGCCCGCGAAGGGATGACGATGATCGTCGTGAGCCACGAGATGGGCTTCGCCCGCGAGGTGGCGGACCGCGTGGTCATGATGGACGACGGCCAGATCATCGAGGAAGGCACCCCCGAGCACTTCTTCACCAGCCCGCAGCACGAGCGGACGAAGACCTTCCTCTCGAAGATCCTCTGACGGCCCGCGGCCGTGCGTCGGCCCCGGCCGTGCGTATCGCCCGATATCGGCCTAACAGATGTTCGGTGCGAGGCCCTGCGTATCGCCCGACCCGACGGAGCGGCGCAACCCGTGACCGTGCGGCGGGCGGGACGTGAGGAGTCGGGCGTCGATCCAGCCATCGGCCCTGTGGATATCCGGTCGCCTTACCTCCAGCCGGTCCCGCCCACCATCTGCCTGACGGATATCCGGTCGGGCGCGGCCACCGTGGGCCGCCGCTCGGCGCAAACCGCCGAGGGCGGCGTCGCCGGCCGCCGTGGCACCACGGTCAGGCGGATGACGACCCCCGGGGCGCGGCGAGCGCTCAGGGCGCGGGCACGGGCTCGGCGAGCGTCGCGGTCGCGACCGACGCCAGCGCGTCGATGAAACGCGGATCGGTGTTGAGCGACTCGATCCGGGCGAAGCGGAGCCCGGCGGCCTCGGCCTGTTCGCGGGCCCCCACCTCCACGTCGTAGAGGATCTCGAGGTGGTCGGCGAGGAACTGGACCGGGGCGATGAGGACGGACTGGCGGCCCTGCGCTCGGAGCACCGGCATGAGGTCGGCGAAGTCTGGTTTCATCCACTCCCCCGGTTCATGCCCCGCGCTCTGCCAGCAGAATGTCCACCGCGCAGCCGCGAGGCCGGTCCGGCGGGCGACCTCCGTCGCGGTCGTCGTGAGCTGGGCGATGTAGTCAGGCTCCTCGTCGGCGACCCGGCGCGGGAGGCTGTGCGCGGTGAGCAGGACCGGGACCTCGTCGCGCTCGTCCGGCACGAACGCGGCGAGGGCGGAGGTCACCCGGGCGGCGAGGGCGTCGAGGAATGCCGGCTCCGTATGCCACGCGCCGGCGATGCGGACCTCCGGCGCCACCTCCCCGGCCGCGGCGAGCTCGACGCGGGCCGTGTCCACCGCCCGGCCGTAGCCACCCATGATGAGTGGCGAGTACTGAGGCGAGAGGATGATCCCCGCGACGCGGCGCACGCCGGCTCTCGCGAGCGCCCGGAGCCCGTCGACGATCGACGGGGCCGAGAACCGCATCCCCGTCCGGACCACCGCTCGACCGCCGAGGTTCGCCTCCAGGGCGGCAGCCTGGGCGGCGGTGATCTCGACGAGCGGCGATCCGCCGATGACCCGGTAGCGGCGGGTGAACTCGGCCACGAGATCCTCGTCCGGCGCGCGCCCGCCGCGGACGGCACTGATGTACCGCGGCACGTCGTCGAGGGACCTCGGCGAGCCGTAGGTCATGAGGAGGACGCCGAAGCGATCGGGAGATGGCGCGGTCACGGTCGATCCTTTCGGGCGGGGTCGGATGTCGTCATCGGGCTCGGACGCGCCGTCTGTTCGAGCACGAAGCCCGGACGCGCCGTCTGTTCGTGCACGAAGCTCGCGAGGTCGCGAAGGATGCCCGGATCCGTCCCCCGCGGAATCGCGTGGCCGAGGTTGAAGACGTGGCCGGGTCGGCCGCTCGCCTCGTCGAGGACGGTGCGCGCCCCGGCCTCGACCACCGCCCAGCCGGCGAGGAGGCGAGCGGGATCGAGGTTGCCCTGGACGCCGCGGCGGTCCCCGAGCCGCGCCCACGCTGCCGCCAGAGACTGGCCCGCGTCGATGGAGATGACGTCGCCCCCGGTCGCGGCGACGTGGTCGAGGATCCCGGCCGAACCGGCCACGAAATGGATGGTCGGGACTCCCGCTGCGGCCGCGAAGAGCTCCGCCGTCGATGGCGCGACGCGCTCAACGTAGTCGGCCGGACCGAGCGTGCCGGCCCAGCTGTCGAAGACCTGGACGATCCGTGCGCCGGCCCGCACCTGCGCGGCGACGTATCCGACGAGGGCGTCCGTGAGGCGGCGGAGCAGGGCCGCGAAGGCCACCGGCTCGCGATACATGAACGCCTTCGCCACGAGCTTGTCGCGCGACGGTCCGCCCTCGATGAGGTACGAGGCGAGCGTGAAGGGACCGCCGACGATCCCGATGACCGCCGCCCGGTCACCGACGTCGTGGCGAACGAGCCGGATCGCCTCCAGGATGGGCCGCAGGTCCGTCTCGGCGTCGATCGGGTGGAGGCGGGCGACGTCGTCCGCCGTGCGGATCGGCGCCGCGACGACCGGCCCGGCGGGTGTCAGCTCGAGCTCGATCCCCATCGCCGCCACCGGCAGCATGATGTCGGCGAACATCACCGCGCCGTCGACGCCGTACGCGTCGACCGGCATGAGGCTCACCTGCGCGCACAGCTCCGGGGTCGTGGCGATCTCCTCGACTGAGCGCCGCTCGCGGAGCGCGAGGTAGGCGGGCAGGGAGCCGCCGGCCTGGCGCATGAACCAGACGGGGGTCCGGTCCACCGGTTCGCGGCGACTCGCCGCGACGAGCCGCTCCGCCCCGCTCATCGGCACGCCGGCGACGCGGAGCGCGGTCATCGGACCGTCGCCGGCACGCGCGCCTCGTGGACGAGGTCGACGAGACGCCGGAGCGTGTCAGGTTCCGTTCCGGGGAGCACGCCGTGGCCGAGGTTGAACACGTGGCCCGGCCGGCCGGCCGCCTCGGCGAGCACCCAGCGTGCCTCGGCCTCCACCGCGTCCCACGGCGCGAGGAGCGTCGCCGGATCCAGGTTCCCCTGCACGGCCCGGTCCGGGACGAGCGTCCATGCAGCGCCGAGGGCGATCCGCCAGTCGATGCCGATGACGTCTCCGCCCGCCGCCGCCACGAGCGGCAGCATCCCGGCCGTGCCCGTCCCGAAATGGATCGTCGGGACGCCGAGGTCGGCGAGACCGGCGAAGAGCCGTCGGGTCGGCGGCAGGACCGAACGCTCGTACGCGAACGGCCCGAGAGCGCCGACCCACGAGTCGAAGATCTGGACCGCCTGCACGCCGGCCGCCACTTGCGCCCGAACGTAGATGAGGGTCATGTCGACGAGGCGGTCGAGCAGCGCTCCGGCGACGGCCGGCTCGGAGCCGATGAGCCGCCGGATCTCGGCGCCATCGCGCGAGCCGCGGCCGGCGACGAGGTACGAGGCGAGGGTGAATGGCGCGCCGGCGAAGCCGATGAGGGGGACGGTCGATTCACGACGGACGAGCCGGATCGCCGCGAGGAGCGGCCCGACCGCGTCCTCGGCGTCGAACGGTCGGAGCGCCGCGACGTCGGCGGCGGTTCGGACCGGCCGCTCGATGACCGGGCCCACCCCGTCGACGATCTCGACGCCGATGCCGATCCCCGTCAGCGGGGTCGTGATGTCGGCGAAGAGGATCGCCGCGTCGACGCCGAGCCGGTGGACCGGCTGGAGCGTCACTTCGGCGCACAGCGCCGGATCGTGGACGATCTCGGCGAGCGTCGCCCGTGCCCGGATCGCCCGGTATTCGGGGAGCGAGCGACCAGCCTGTCGCATGAACCAGACCGGTGTCGCATCGACCGGCTCGCGACGACAGGCGCGAAGGAATCGATCGGTCACCCGCTCACGCCCGGAACGCCGCCACGGCGGCGGCCGCGATCGTCTCGATCTCCGCCGGACCATGGGCGAACGAGAGGAACCAGGCCTCGAACTGGGACGGCGGGAGGAGCACGTCATGGTCGAGCATCGCGCCGAAGAACCGGGCGTAGGCCGAACGATCGGCGGTCAGGGCCTCGGCCGCGTCGATCGGGGCGGCGGACCGGAAGAAGACCGTGAGGAGCGATCCGACATGGCTGACGGCGACGGTGCGATCGGCGGCCGCAGCGGCGGCGGCGAGTCGCTCGGCGAGGTCCGCGGCCACGCTCTCGAGGTCGAGGTACCGCTCCGGCGTCAGCCGGTCGAGGGTCGCGATCCCGGCGGCCATCGAGAGTGGGTGCCCGGAGAGCGTGCCGGCCTGATACACGGGACCTTCCGGGGCGACGAGGCCCATGAGGTCCGACCGTCCGCCGTACGCCCCGATCGGCATGCCGCCGCCGATGATCTTGCCGAGGACCGTGAGATCCGGTCGGACCCCATAGCGCGCCTGCGCGCCGCCGGGCCCCACCCGGAACCCGGTGATGACCTCGTCGAAGATGAGGATCGCGCCGTCGGCCCGGGTCACCTCACGAAGTGCCTCGAGGAATCCCGGCTCCGGCGGGATGACGCCGACGTTGGCGACGACGGGCTCGACGATGACACCGGCGATCCGCCCGGCGTGCTCGGCGAACGCGAGGGTGAGGGCGGTCGGGTCGTTGAACGGCAGGACGATCGTCAGCGACGCGACGTCCGCCGGGACGCCGGCGGAGCCGGGGATGGCGAGGGTCGCGACGCCCGAACCCGCCTCCACGAGGAGGCCGTCCGAGTGGCCGTGATACGCCCCGGCGAACTTCACGACGAGGTCGCGGCCCGTCGCGGCGCGCGCAAGCCTGACCGCGCTCATCGCCGCCTCCGTGCCGGACGAGGTGAAGCGAAGTCGCTCGAGCGACGGCATCGCCGCCAGGATCCGCTCGCCGAGCTCGATCTCGAGCGGATGGGTCGCCCCGAGGGCGAAGCCGCTGAGGGCGGCCTCGCGGACGGCCTCCACGACGGCGGGATCGCCGTGACCGAGGATCGCCGGCCCCCAGGCGCCAACGAGGTCGAGTAGTCGACGCCCATCGGCATCCCACACGTATGCCCCGGCGCCCCGCTCGAGGACGACGGGCGCGCGTCCCACCGCGCGGAACGCCCGGACGGGACTGCTCACCCCGCCGGGGAACAGCGCCGCGGCCCGAGCCCGCAGCGCAGCCTGGCGGTCGGCGATCGGCGGAGCGGCGCCGTCCCGGACCGGCGTCGTCATGCGCCGAGGAGCTCGCGGAGCTCGTCCGGGCTCCGTCGGATCGCGAGGAGGATCGGCGTGTCACGGACGGTGGACCGGCGCGAGTCCGTTCCGCGGAGCTCACGCACCAGCTCGCCGAAGGCCGCCAGGTCGTCCGTCTCGTAGGCCACGAGGAAGTCCTGGTCGTCCACGCCGAAGGAGTAGGCGAGCGCCTGGCGGACGCTCGGGTACGTGTGGCCGACCTTCATGTGCTCGTTCATGACTCCCTGGCGCGCCTCTCGGGAGAGGAGGTACCAGTCGGTTGACTTCGTGAACGGGTAGACGATGAGGTACCGATCGCGTTCTCCGCCGATGAGCCCGGCCTCCTGGTCGGACGGCCTGACCGCGTACTGCGATGCGGCCGTCCGCCCGATGAACGAGTGGCGGACGTCGCATGAGGTCCCGAGGCCCGAGAGGAGCGTCCGGGCGGCGGAGCGCTCGAGCGCATCGACCGTCTCCGACCACCGCCACAGGACGAGGTCGACGCCGGGTTCGAGGCCGATGCTCGAGTAGACGACGCTGCGGACGCCATCGCCGGCGGTCGCCGCCTCGGCGCCCTGGAACGCCTCGAGATCCGCGGAGCGCTGCGACGGCGGGCACCGTCGCCACTCGCGGGCGATGGAGAGCGCGAGCGCCTGGACATAGACGTGCGACGTGGACTCGCTCATCGTTCCTCCGACAACCAGGACGCGAGATCCGCGGCCGCGTACGTGATGACGATGCCCGCGCCGGCGCGGACGATCCCGGTGACCGCCTCGAGTGTCGCCCGTCGGCCGTCGAGCCAGCCCCGCTCGGCGGCGGCCGCGAGCATCGCGTACTCGCCGCTCACCTGGTAGGCCGCGATCGGGAGGTCGAACCGGGCCCGGGCGGCCGCGATCTGGTCGAGCTGCGGCATGGCCGGCTTGACGAGGATGATGTCCGCGCCCTCGGCCACGTCGAGGGCGATCTCGCGCATCGCCTCGCGGCCGTTCGCGGGATCCATCTGGTAGCCGCGCCGGTCGCCGAAGGTGGGGGCACTGTCCGCCGCCTCACGGAACGGGCCGTAGAACGCGGAGGCGGCCTTCGCCGCGTAGGCCATGATCGCGGTCCCGAGCCGGCCGTCGCGATCGAGCGCGGACCGGATCGCGGCGACCTGGCCGTCCATCATCGCGCTGGGGGCGACGATGTCGGCGCCGGCCCGAGCCTGGGCGACCGCCGCGTCGGCGAGCCGCTCGAGCGCAGGATCGTTGAGGACGGTCCCGGCGGCATCGATCGGGCCGCAATGCCCGTGGGTCGTGTACTCGCAGAGGCACGTGTCCGCGATGAGCGCGAGCGGCAGTTCGCGATCCCGCAGGGCGCGCAGCGTCACCTGGACGATCCCCTCGTCCGACCACGCGTCGGTCCCGGCGTCGTCCTTCGTCGCCGGCAGCCCGAAGAGGATGATCCCGCCGACGCCGAGCGTCGCGAGCCGCTCCGCCTCGCGGACGACCTCGTCCGGCGAGAGGCGCGCCTGGCCCGGCAGCGACGAGATCGGCTCGCGGACACCCCGGCCCGGACGGACGAAGAGTGGAGCCACGAACATCGAGGGATCGAGGCGCGTCTCGCGGACGAGGGCCCGCAGCGCCGCGTTGCGACGGAGCCGGCGCGGCCGGTCGCGCGGCCTGGGCACGTCGAGCGCCGTCGCCACGTCGAGCGAGTTGGTCGTCGTCATCGGGCGGCGCCGATCGGGGCGCGCAGCAGTTCGGCGGTCCGCTCGGCGAGCGCATCCGTCCGTTGCACGGACGATTCGCCGAGAACGGCGAAGCCGTGCTCGCGGGCGATCTCCGCGGTGGCCGGGCCGATCGCGACGACCGGGATCGCCCTGGCACGCTCGCCGAGCGTCGGTCCCGCGAGCGACATGAGGCCGCGGACGGCGGATCCGCTCGCGAAGAGGATCGCGTCGAGGCGACCTTCCGAGAGGACCGAGTGCAGGCGATCGCGCGACGTCGCCGGTCCCTCGATCGTGCGGTGGGCGACCACCTCCGCCACGCGCGCACCCCGCGCCGTCAACGCCGCCGTCAGCGCGGGATCGCCGGACCCGGCGCGGATCACGACGACCGCATCGCCGACGTGGATCGGCAGGTCCTCGCCGATCGCATGGCCTCGGGCGACGCGCGGCAGCCACACGTCGGGGATCCCGGCGGCGGCGAGGACCGCCGCGGTCGCCGTGCCGACGGCGGCCCAGCGCGCAGCGCCGAGGAGGTCCCCGAGCCGGGCCGCGCCAGCCACCGCCGCGGTCGCGCCGTTCGGACTCGTCACGATCATCCAGGCGATGTTCCCACCGACCTCGATCCCTGCCCGGATCGCCCGTACGAGATCGGCCGGCGCCGCCGGTTCGATCTCGATAGTCGGGATAGGGACCGGATCGATGCCGCGCTCCCGGAGTGCCGCCACGAGCGATCGCGCCTGGCTCGCGGCGCGCGTCACCAGGACCCGCGGTCGCGGCCCGGATCCGCTGTCGTCCGCGGGCCGGTCGCCGTGCCCGGAGCCCGTCGGACGGACCGCAACGCCGGGCACCGAGACCGAAAGGCGATCGACGAGCGCTTCGACGAGCGCCTCCCGATCGTCGATCCGCCCCTCCACCTGCTCGACCGCCACCGCCGAGCCATCCGGGAGCGCGTAGCCACCGATGAACCGCAGGCGATCCCTGTGGATCGTCGCCAGAGCGCCGATCGGGGCGCGGCAACCACCGCCGGATCGGGCGAGGAAGAGGCGCTCGGCCTCGACCGCGATCCGCGTCGGCCGATGATCGATCGCCTCGGCGAGCGCCGCAACCCGGTCGTCCTCTGCCCGCACCTGGACGGCGATCGCACCCTGGCCCGGCGCCGGCGGGATGGTGGACGGATCGAGCCGCTCGACGATGCGATCGTCCCGCCCGAGCCGGCAGAGGCCCGCCGTGGCGAGGACGAGCGCGTCCGTTTCGCCTTCGTCGAGCCGGCGGAGCCGCGTATCGACGTTGCCATGCAGCGGATGGACACGCAGATCGGGCCGTCGGGCAAGGAGGAACCCCGTCCGCCGCGGACTGTCCGTCCCGACCCGGCTTCCCTCCGCCAGCTCCGCCACGGAGCGGGCGGCGTCGCCGAACCGGACAACGAGCGCGTCCGTCGGCTCGGCACGCTCGAGCATCGCGGCGATACGCAGGCGGGGATCCTCGTCCGTCGGGACGTCCTTCGCGCTGTGGACGGCGACATCCACCTCGCCAGCGAGGAGCGCCCGTTCGATGGCCGCGACGAACGCCCCCTCGCCCCACGCCGTGTCGGGTGCGCGCCGATCCCCGGCCGTCTCGATCACGACGATCTCGGCAGCCTCGCCTGCCTGTTCGAACGCGGCGACGACGAGGCGGGCCTGGACAAGGGCGAGCTGGCTCCCGCGCGTCCCGACGCGGACCGATCCCGCGCTCACAGGCCGAAGAGCTCCCGGGCGGCACGGTCATGGCGCCCGTCGGCGTCCTGACCGAGGCGCTCGAGTGGCTCGCGGAGGAGGCGCTCGGCGAGGTGCCGGGTCATCCGCTCGATCTCGTCGCGTTCGGCGGTCGGCAGGTCCGGAAGGCGGCGCCACAGCTCCCCGAGCTCGGTCGCCCGGACCGCTTCCGCCCGTTCGGCCATGGCCCGGGCGGTCGCGCGGACGGGTTCCCGCTCCGCCCACGCGAGGTATTCCGCAACCGTCGCCTCGGCGAGGGCGCGGAGCCGCCGCACGAGCCGATCGTCGGCCACCGGTTCCGGCCCGGTCGCGAGATCGTCGATCGAGATGAACCGCACGCCGAGCGCGGCCCGCAGTTGCGCCGAGGTCGCGGGCGGAGCGGACAGGTCGACGATCCACGTGTCGCCGGTGAGAAGGACGCGCTCCGTCGCCGGACCGATCGTCCACGGGCCGCGGAGCGCGACGATCACGGCCGCGGCCTCGGCGATCGTCGGGCCCGGATCGAACGCCACGACGTCCGCATGGGCGTCGGCCGCCACCGACGCTGCCCGCTCCGGTGTCCGACTCGCCACGCCGACCCGTGCGCCGTGCCGGGCAGCCGCCGCGATCGCGAGACGACCCATGGGCCCGGTCCCGACGACGATGACGCGCTGACCGGCGAGGGATCCGGGAAGCAGGTCGAGGGCCGCATCGGCGAGCGACGGCCGGCGCGCCGGGAGCCAGCTTCGGCCGCGCCGTCCGGCCCGGAGGGCGAGATCGAGGAGCCGATCGACCTCGACCGGCAGCGGCCCGCGGCCGCGCGCCTGCTCGACGCTCGAGCGGAGCTGATGCAGCAACTGGTCCTCCGCGAGGATCGCCGATCGGAGCCCGACCGCCAGGGCGATGAGGTGCTCGGCGGCAGCCCGCTCGTCGAGGCGCCGCGCGCCCGCAGGCAGCTCGCCGGCGAACGACCCGCGGTCGTCGCCGACGCCATAGACCTCGACGCGATGGCATGTCTCGATGACGACCGATGCCGGTGGGGGATCCGCGCGGAGACGGCGAGCGAACCGGTCCCGATCCTCCGCTGGGACGGTCGTCGCATGGGCGACGATCCCTCGGAGGCGCGGCCGATCGATGGAGGGCGACGGGGGCGCCGACGGCGCCGACGCCTCCGAGCGCCGCAGACGCCCTGAACTCGACGGCCGCCCACCCTCGGTCATGCGTCCTCCCCGCCGGGGACCCGCATGCGGACCGTCCGCGCCGGGCGCTCTCCGACACCGACGAGGCCCACGCTGTGGGCGGCCATGGTCGCGACGAGGAGGCGGTCGAGCGAGCGTTCGGCACGCTCGAGGAGCTCGGTCGTCTGGGCCGTTTCGAGACCGCGGCGCGCCGACACAGCGGCGAGCTCGTGGAGGAAGGGCCGCCGGAACTGGAGGAACCCCTCGACGGACTGGCCGAGCGACAGGCCGAGTCCGGCGGCCATCCGTCCGTAGGCTGCCGCTTCGGCGGTCGCCTCCCTGAGGGCATGGTCCACATCGACCGGCTCCGTCGGGTCGAGATGGCCGAGGAGGAGCTCGGCCATTCGCCGGCCGTGCGTGCGGAACCAGTCGCGTTGATCCGCGGTGAGCGATCCGAGCCACGGCAGCTGCTCGCCCGCCGAACCGGCCTCGCGCCGGTAGGCACGGGCGAGCCGCGCGGGCGTGAGCGCGGACCGAACGAGCGAGACCCTCGAAGGCCGATCGCTCGGGAGGAGTCGCTCGAGGGCCGGGCGATTGAATCGGCGATGCCCGCCCGGTGTCGTGTACACCTGGATCCGGCCATCGTCGCTCCAGCGACGGAGCGTGCCCGCCGAGACCCCGAGCAGCGCGCTCGCCTCGCCGAGGGCGAGCCAGTCCGAACGACGCTCGCGGCGGATCGAAGGTCTACTCAAATCTCACCAGAACTGTTCATTCCTCCGACGGAGGATAGCGCATCTCCGGGCGGCGGGCCTTCGTCGTCCGGCTAGCGGATGGCGAACAGGCTGACGAGGAGGATGCCGAGGACGACGAGCGTGATCGCCGTGTACAGCCAGTCCCGCTCGGTTGCGAAGGCGACCACGGACGTCGCGACCCGCATGACCGGCGTCGCGATGAGGACGAGCAGCCCGAGCTGGGCGAACGCGATCGGGCGAAGGGCTCCGATGCCGGTGAAGACGCCCGCGAAGTCGGTCGCGATCGTCGCCGACGGCGCCTGGCCGACGAGCGATCCGTCCCAGCCGACGATCGTCGACCCCACGAGCCCGATGAGGATGAGCACGGCGCTCGCACCGACCCCGAGGATGAGGACGCCGCTCACGAGAACGCGGAACCGGGCCGGCGTCATCGTCAGAGCCCGAGACCGCGGACGAGCATCTGCAGCCCGATGATGATGAGGACCGGGATGAAGACCCAGCGGACGTGGCGATTGGCGAGACGGGGCAGGAGGCGGGCGCCAACCGTCGCGCCGGCGAGGACGCCCAGGGCCACCGGAGTGGCGATCCGCGGGTCCACGTCGCCGCGGGCGAGATAGATCCCTGCGGAGGCTGCCGCGGTCACCCCGATCATGAAGTTGCTCGTCGCCGACGAGACCTTCATCGGCAGCCGCATCGCGCCATCCATGGCGAGGACCTTGAGCGCTCCGGAGCCGATCCCGAGGAGCCCGGAGACGAGCCCGGCGAAGCCCATGAGGAGGAACCCGAGCGGGATCCGCTGGGCGGCATACGGCACGTCGCGACCGAGCCGCGCGTCGGGATAGGCGGAGCTCAGCCCGAGGCGGCGGGCGAGCGGCGATTCCTCGAGCGATGGCGGCAGCTCCTCGCGCAGCTTGAAGGTCTGCTGGACGGACGAGAAGAGGAGGACGACGCCGAGCAGGATGAACAGGAGGGCCGGCGCGACCACGGCCGCGAGGAGGGCTCCGGCGATCGCCCCGCTCGTCGTCGCGAGCTCCAGGAACATCCCGACCCGCATGTCCGTGAGCCGGTCGCGGACGTAGGCGGCCGCCGCGCCGGAGCTCGTCGCGATGACGCTGACGATGCTCGCCCCGATGGCGAGGTGGATGTCCACCCCGAACAGGCCGGTCAGGGCCGGGACCACGAACAGGCCGCCGCCCACGCCGGCAAGGGCGCCGACGACGCCGGCCGCGACACTGATCGCGAAGATCCCGACCTCGGCGCCGACGGTCATCGAGCGAGGATCCGGGCGCGGTCTGCAGCAGGGTGCGCCGAACGCGACGCGCCGCCCGGATGCGGACGGGACGGCGGGACCGAACCCCGAGGGCGGATCAAACCGGTGCTGACTCCTGCGGCGACGGGCGCGACGATCGCTAGGGTACGCGACCAGCGGTCGCTGCCGCTTTGCGGGGCACCTGACGCTCATTCGCGGCGGCGTGCATGACCCGGGCCACGGATCCGTCCGCTACAGTGCCGTGACGAGCAGCGCCCCGGGAGGACCGAGACGGACATGGCCATCGCAAGCACAGCGTCCATCTGCTCCGCCGCCGCGCGCCCGAGCGCCGGGATGACGTGGCTGTACGTGTTGAGCGTCAGGCTGATCTGGCTGTGCCCAAGCGTCTCCATGACGACTTGGGGCGAGACGCCCTGGGCGAGGAGGAGCGAGGCGCAGGCATCGCGGAGATCGTGAAACCGCTGACGGGGCAGGCCGGCGGTCACGAGGAGCGCCTCGAACCGGCGGGTCACGGCGATGCCATCCATCGGCGTCCCGCCCGTCGTCGTGAAGACGAGGCCGCGCGGATCGTCGTGCCAGCGTGAGCCGGCGAGGAGGCGCTCCCCCCGTTGGCGGGTCCGATGAGCACGGAGGGCGTAGAGGACGATCACCGGGAGGGCGACAACGCGGCGGCTTGTCGCCGACTTCGGTTCAACACGACGAGGGTGAGTCGGCCATTCACCCTCTGGAGTGCGTGGCGAGCGGTGAGCGTCGCGCGTTCGACGTCGATGTCGGTCCACGCGAGGCCGAGGATCTCACCCTGCCGAAGTCCCAGCCCGAGGGCGACAAGGTAGAGGGCCTCGAGGAAGACCCGCGCCTCCTCAGGTGACAGGAGGCTCACCTCTCGGCGCGGTACCCGTGGCGGCTCGGCGAGTCGAGCGGCGTTGCGGGTCACGATCCCCCATCGCTCGGCCTGGCCGAGTGCCTGACGGAGGACGGCTCGGATGTACGCGACGGTCCGGGGCGCGAGCCGCTCAGCGGACCTCGCGTTGAGGAAGGCCTGGACCTGCTGCGGGGTGAGGCGGGCGAGGGGAGGTGGCCAAGACCCGGGGCGAGGCGAAGCCGGATGATCCCGGCGTGGCTCGTGTATGTCCGGGGCCGGACGCTCGGCCGAACTGACTCGGCGAGCCACTGGTCGAGGAACGTGCCGACCGTGAGGCGCTCAGATGGCACCGGCAGCCCGGCCGCCTCGGCCCGGAGGGCGGTCTGGAGCTTGTCGCGGACCTCGGCCCTGCTGCGGCCGAGGAGCGAGCGGCGGGTCCGCCGGCCGTCGGAGCGGGTATGGCGGGCGCTGAAGCTGGCGAGGGGAGTGGCCACCGTCCCGTTCGCGACCGGCTTCTCCCAGACCGGCCGGTGTCTCGCGATAGGGCGACGCAAGCCGCGCAAACGAACGTCCGACGCCCGCGATCGCGGCGCGCGCGTTGCCCGGGGAGAGTCGCCCGCCGGGCGGCAGACCCGCCGCTGTGGCCTGCGTCACAGGAGCGTCGACGGTCAGGCGGCGAGAGGCACCGTCGAGGTCGTCAGCGTCACCCGCTCGACGCGGAGAAGGGTCATGTTTTCGAGGGGCTGCCATGCTCCATCCGGCTGGTCGAAACCGGAGGACGCGACGATCACGGCGTCGGCGCCGGCGCGGTAGCGAAGGTCGTAGAACGCGACGTCGGTGGCGGTCGACGGATCATCCCCGCCGCTGGTCTCGCAGAGGGAGGGCGCGCGCGTCGGGTCGTGGGCGCTGACGACGTACAACGCCTCGTTCGTCAGCAGCATGGCGTTGAGGCTGGTCGGGTTGAAGTCCCGGAAGATGCGGCGCACGACGCCGCCGACGGCGTCGTCCATCGAGGCGCCGGCCTGGAGTCGTTCTGCCACCGCGAGGAAGTAGCGCTCGCTGTCGGTGCTCCCCGTCATCTGCGCCGACCAGCCGTCGGGGAGGATGTCGTCGAGACGGTCGAACGGATGGATGGCGCCGTTGTGGGCGAAGGCCATGTCCTCGTGCACGAAGGGGTGAGTGTTGGCCGGCAGCACGGCGTGACCGGGCGTCGCCCAGCGCAGGTGCACGAAGCCAGCGTCAGCGGCCGCGCTGGAGGTGAGGCCGGCGAAGGCCGGATCCTTCGCCGCGCAGGTCGTCGAGCGTTCGACGAGGGGCGGACCGTCTGCCCCCGGCTGCGACCGACGGGCCATACCCCAGCCGTCGGCGTGCTGCCGCGAGAGGGCGACGAAGCCCTCGAGCTCCTCGCGTCCGAGCGAATCGGCGAGACTGACCGGCTGCCTCGCCACCCAGCCGAGCAGACGGCACATCAGACGTACCTGCCCATCCCACCGGCGACGTCGATGGAGCTGCCGGTGAGGTAGCTGGCGCGGTCGCTGGCGAGGAAGGCGACGATGCCGCTGACCTCATCGGCGGTGCCGAACCGACCCAGTGGCACCTCGTCTCTCACCAGTGTCGCGAAAAACTCCTCCTCGGTGGCCTCGGGCGCGCGCATGGCCTTGATGTTCTTCCACTGCGGTGTCACCACGAAGCCGATGTTGACACTGTTGACGAGGATCTTCTCCGGGCCGTACTCGAAGGCGAGCGCCTTGCTGAGGTTGAGGCAGGCCGCGCGATTGACGCTGGTGGCGAAGAACTGCGGGTTGGGATACTTGGCGTAGACCGAGTTGATGTTGATGACCCGGGGAGCGGCGCTGCGGCGGAGGTGGGGGAGGGCGGCACGGGTGCAGCGGACCTGCGAGAAGAGCTTGACGTCGAGGTCGTCCTGCCAGTCCTCATCGGCGAGCGATTCAAAATTGCCCGGGTGCGCGGCGCCGGCGTTGTTGACGAGGATGTCGATGCCGCCGAGCGCGGCGGCCGATCGCTCGACGAAATCGATGACCTGCTGTGGGTCGGTGACATCGGCCACCTCAGCGTGGATCGTCCGGCCGGCGGCTCGCAACTTCTCCGCTGCAGCCTCCACCTCGGCGGGGTTGCGCGCGCAGATGGCGACGTCGGCGCCCTCCGCCACCAACTCCTCGGCGATGGCTAGGCCGATGCCCTTGGAGCCGCCAGTGACCAGCGCGCGGCGGCCCTGCAAGTTGAGGTTCACCCTAGCCGCCGCCGCCCGGGGCCGGCGACTGGTTCCGCGCGTGCTCGAGCAGGGAGCGCCGCGGCGGGTTGAAGACGTCGATCTCGCGGCACGAGGAGTCATGCGTGCGCGCGCCGTGCGGCACCCACGCAGGAACCACGGCGACATCGCCGACGCGCATGGTGCGGACGTCGCCGTCGAGTTCGAACTCGAACTCGCCATCGAGGACGAGCACGATCTGCTCCTCCTCGTGGACGTGCATCGGTGCCTCGGTGTGCGGCTCGAAGGACACGAAGTTGACCATCGTCCGCTCGCCGAGCACCGGTCGGAAACCGAGGCCGGGCACGAACTCGACCGACTCGATGGCGTTGACGTCGACGTAGCGACCGGCCGCGGTGGGCGTGCCGCCGGCATCGATGGTGAAGTGTTGCGAACTGTTGGTCATCAGTTCTCCAGAGCTGAGGTGATCAGTGCGCCGAGGCGGCGGATCCCCTCGTCGATGTCGTCCTCGGTTGCGAGGCTGAAGGCGAGGCGCAGCTGGTTGGCGCCGCCGCCGTGCGGATAGAAGGGACGCCCCGGGACGAAGGCGACGCCCGCGTCGCGCGCGCGGGCGGCGAGGGCGGTGGTGTCGAGCCGGTCAGGGCCGGTCAGCCAGGCGAAGAATCCGCCGTGGGGGCGGGTCCAGCTGATGCCGGCGGGCATGTGGACGCCGAGCGATGCGAGGATGCGGTGGCAGCGGCGCGCGTACAGCGCGTTCGAGGCGCGCAGCTGCGTGTCCATGTGGCCGCCGCGGAGGTACTCCTCGAGGAGCCGCTGCCCGAAAGCGCCGGCACACTGGTCGGAGTTCTGCTTGGCCAGCACCATCTGCGCGATCACCTCCGCTGGCCCGGCCGCCCATCCCAGACGCACGCCGGGAAAGAAGGTCTTCGAGGTCGTGCCCGCTTGGACGACGATGTCGGGCCCCAGCGACCACAGTGTCGGCGGCCGCTCGTCGGTGAAGGTGAGGTCGCGATAGGCGACGTCCTCGATGATGAGCACCCCGTGGCGGCGGCATGCGTCGACCAGCGCCGCGCGGCGTTCCGCGGACATGGTGATCCCAGTCGGGTTCTGGTGATCTGGGATCGTGTAGACGAGCTTCGGCGTCGAGCCGGCGCGGCAGAGGCGCTCGAGCGCCGCGACGTCGATACCACCGTCGTCGACGGGCACACCGCGCACGTCCGCCTCGAAGCCGCGGAAGGCATCGATGGCGCCGAGGTATGTCGGCGCCTCGACGGCGACGCTGTCGCCTGCGTCGAGGAGCGCCTTGGCGAGGAGGCCAAGCGCGTCGATGTTACCGGAGGTGACCATGAGTTCGGCGTCGGCCGGGCGGCGGCCGTCGGTGTCGGCGAGCCGGCCGGCCAGCGCGTCACGCAGCCCGGGCAGGCCGGGGGTCGGCGAGTACTGCAGGGCCACGGCGGCGTCCTCGGCGAGCAGGCAGGTGGTGAGCTCGGCGAGGATCGCGACGGGGAAGGTCTCAGGGTCGGGGAAACCGCCGGCAAAGGTGATGAGATCGCTGCCGCTCGCTAGGGCCAGGATGGCAGCGAGTTCGCCGCTGGCGCCCCGGGTGCGCCGCGCGAAGGCCGGCGACCAGCGGGCGGGCGGAAGCGTCTGCATCCTTCGTCTCCTTGGCGAACCTTGACACTGGGTAATTGCAACCGGCAAACTTTGTCGACCTGCACGTGTGCGTCTGACAGGAATGGTCGCACAATCGCCGCCCAATGGCAACGTAACGACGCGGTATAGTTGGCGAATGGCTGAAGTGACGGCGCCTTTGTCGGGTCTCGTCGATGTGGTCGCGCGGCGGGTTGCACCCGCCGCGCTCGATGTGATCGACCTCGATCTCCTCCGGCTGCTGGCGACCGACGCCCGGATGTCCCAGCGCCGGCTGGGACGCGAGCTCGGCATGTCCGCGCCGGCGGTGGGGGAGCGGATCGCGCGCTTGGAGCGATCAGGGGTCATCCGCGGCTACACCGTCGAAATCGGCTGGGCCACGGTGGGCTACCCGGTGACCGTCTACCTTGCCATCACCGCCGTCCAGGGACATGCCCAAGCGCCCGTGGTCGAGGCGCTCTGGGCCCTGCCCGAGGTTGCCGACATCACCGTGGTCACCGGCACCATCGACCTGCTCGCCCGGCTGCTCGTGCGCGATCACAACCATCTGCGCGAACTGCTGCTGGAGAGAGTGTGGCAGATCCCGGGCGTGCAGCGCACCGAAACGCTTGTGACCTTGGCGGAGATGCAGCCGAAGTCCTTCGCCACGCAGCTCATCGATTCCATGCGCGCCGCGGTGGACGGGCGGGACAAGCAGGGAGGCACGGCGTGACCAGGGCGACCCAGCGCGAAACCACGGATCACGGCATCGGCAGTCCCGGCTTTGTGGAGAAGCACGGACTGTACAGCGAGGAACAGCGTGCGGCGGCCGGGAAAGTGGCTGCGGAGATTCGCGAGAAGATGCTTCGCACCGTCCGTGTCGTGCTCGTCGACCAGCATGGGGTGCCCCGCTCGAAGTTCCTCTCCGCCGAGGCGGCCATCGCCGCGATGCGCAACGGAGCCGACTTCTCCGGAGCCATCTACAGCCTCGACACCGCCAACAGCGTGTTCCCGCCCGCCTTCGCGGCGGGCGGCGGCTTCGGCATCGACGAGTTCACCGGCTTTCCTGACGTGCTCATCGTCCCCGACCCGGAGACGTTCCGTGTGCTGCCCTGGGCGGACCGCACCGGCTGGCTGATCTGCGACGTCTACTTCAGCAACGGTCAGCCCGTGCCGCTCGACGGCCGCGCCATCCTTCGCGAGCAGCTACGCCGGCTCGAAAAGGCGGGCTCTGCCTACATGGCCGGCCTGGAGGTGGAGTTCTACATCGTCCGCCTCGTCGACGATCGGATTGCCCTCGACCAGACGGGTATGCCGCCGGCGACGCCGACCGTCGACGTGTTCGAGCAGGGCTACCAGTTCCTGTCGGAGTCGCGGCTCGACGGCGTCGAGGCGACGATCACCGCGCTGCGCGATGGCCTGTTCGACATCGGTCTGCCGCCGCGGTCGATGGAGGACGAGTGGGGCCCGGGGCAGATGGAATTCACCTTCAGTCCGCTGCGCGGCCTTGCCGCGGCCGACGCGATGATCATGTTCCGAACCGCCACCAAGGCGATCTGCCGGCGCCGCGGCCTGCTGGCGACCTTCATGTGCCATCCCGGGTTGCCCAACTTCTTCCCGTCCGGGTGGCACCTCCACGAGTCGCTTGTCGACGCCGAAACCGGCAGAAACCTCTTTGCCTCCAACACCGAGGTGTTGTCGACGGTCGGCCGGCACTTCGTCGCTGGGCTGATCGACCACGCCAAGCCGATGACCATCTTCACCACCCCGACGATCAACGGCTACGGGCGCTTCCGGCCATACTCCTTTGCCCCCGATCGCATCTGCTGGGCGGTGGAGAACCGCGGCGCCATGGTGCGTGTCCAGGGCGGTCCGGGCGACGAGGGAACGCACGTCGAGAACCGGCTCGGTGAGCCCTCGGCCAATCCGTATCTGTACATGGCCGCCAACGTCGCGGCGGGGCTCGACGGCATCACCAGCGGCGCGGAGCCGCCCCCGCCCGTGTCCGCAGATCCATACGCGGCTGAGGCCGAGCTGCTGCCGACGTCCATGAGCGAGGCCATCGCGGCGCTCGAGAACGACACGCTGTTCCGCCGTGAGTTTGGTGAAAGATTCATCGACTACTACCTCATGATGAAGCGCGCAGAGAACGCCCGCTACCAGGCGGCCGTGGCGGAGAACCCGACGCCGGAGGGACAGGCGGTGTCGGACTGGGAGATGCGTGAGTATTTCGAGGTCTACTGAGGCATGACCCTGCAGCACATCGTCCTCTTCTCCTTTCCCGAGCAGCTCTCGGCGGAGGACGCTGCGGAGATGCGCGCCATGGTGGCGACGTGGCCGGCGGAGATCGGCAACATGAGCAAGTTGCGCTTCGGCACCGATCTCACCGGTGCGCGTACCAACAGCTACTCGCAGCTCCTGTACATGGAGTTCCCCGGGGCCGACGAGATGAAGGCGTACCAGCAGCACCCGGTGCACCAGGTGTTCCTGCGCTGGGTGATGGACCGGCGATGCACCCCCTTGGCCTTCGACTACTTCCTTGGCGCGGAGACGGTGCTCATTCCTGAGCATCGCGATCACGAGACGGAGGAGAGGCAATGACAGAAACACGAGTCCCGCCTGTCGAGGCGGCGGCGGGGCCGGCAGTTGTCGCCGGGGGTTCCAATCAACTGGCGCGAGGCGCGCTCAGTACCTGGGACGCCATCGCCATCTCGGTCTCGGTCCTGGCGCCGGGCATGGCCATGCTGCTCAACGTCCCAGGCGTTGCGCTGGTTGCCGGGGGCTCGACCCCGCTGTCATTCCTGCTCGGCGGCATCGGCGTGCTGGCCCTCGCCTTCGTGGTCATCGGCTTCACCCGCCGCATGGCCTCGGCGGGATACGCGTACACCTACGTGTCGCGGAGCATCGGCAAGGAGAGCGGCTTCGTCGCCGGCTGGCTGTACGTCTTCGGGCTGTCGTCCTTTGTGCCCATGACCATGGCCGGCGTCGCCGGGCTGGCCATCAACCTGCTCGGCCTCGACATCACGTGGTGGTTCCCGCTGTTCCTCATCGGCATGGTGCTGCTCGTCGTGCTCTCCATCATCCGGATCAAGGTGACCACCCAGGTTCAGCTGCTGGTCGGAGCCATCACCGTGGCGCTGATCCTCATCGTCGACCTGGTCGTCATCGGCAAGGGCGGAGTGAGCGGCAACACCCTGGAGCCCTTCACCTTCGGGCATACTGTCTCCGGCGGTCTCAACGGCGTCTTCTACGGGATCATCCTCGGCGTCACCTCGTACATCGGCTTTGAAACCGCCGCCGACTTCGGCGAGGAGACGGCCAATCCCCGGCGCTCGATCCCCATCGCGATCATCGCCGCCACCGGCTTTGCCATCGTCTTCTACCTGCTCACCACCTACGCGATCGTCATCGGCTTCGGCGTCGACAACGGCGCCACCGCCGGCGCGGATCCCTACGCGCTCAAGACCGTCGCCCAGAAGTTCGTCGCTGGCCCCTTCCCCGTGCTTGTCGAGATCGGCGGCATGCTGTCCGCATTCATCGTCTGCCTGGCGTGCGCCACCGCGGGCGCGCGGACGCTCTTCGCGATGGGCCGCGAGGGCGTGCTGCCACGGTGGTTCGGCAAGACCAACCCGCGCTTCCAGACGCCTGTCAATGCCACCATCACCGTGGCCGTGGTCAGCACCGCGGTGGCGGCGCTCGTCGGTTTCGTGTACGCCCAGGACGCCTTCGGTGGCGCACCGAACACCATCTACTACTTCTTCGCGACCCTCGGCACCCTCGCTGTCATCCTCGTCTACATCATGCTCTGCGTCGGCGGCATGTTCTTCTTCCGGCGCACCAAGGCGAGCTACAACCCGGTTCTGCATGCCGTCATCCCGCTCATCGGTGCGCTGGTCTTCGGCGCCGCGCTCTACGGCTCGGTCAACCCGGCGCCGCCATTCCCGCTCAACCTGACCCCGTACATCACGGTCATCTGGCTGGTGATCGGCATCGTGGCCGTCCTGGTGCTGCGCTCACAAAATCCCACCGCGGTGGAGCGGATCGGCTCCATCCTCGGCGAGGAGGGAGGCGAGGATGCCAAGCTGCTTGGATGATCGATGACCACGTACACCCGTTTCCGCTCAGCTTCGAGCCAATGGAGCTGGCCTCCCTCACGCTCGACGCGAATGCGGGGACGGATGTCGCCCAGCGGCGGCTGACGCTGGGGCCGACGCGGCTGTCATCGGAGATGCTGCGCGTCCGCCTGGCCGATCACCTCGGGTGCGCGGCGGCGGACGTGGTCGCTGTGCGTGACGAGCGCGCCGCGGCTGCGTGGCCAGACTACGTCCGCGAGTTGTTCACGGATGCGGGCACGACGGGCATGCTGCTCGATGCCGGGTGGCGGGGCCTGCCGTCCGGCGGCGCCGAGCCGTACGCCGAGCTCGCTGGGGTGCCGGTGTGGGAGCTGGCCAGGCTGGAACCGCTGGTCGATCGCCTGCTGGAGGAAGGCGCGGGAGCGCGCGAGACCGTCGAGGGGGTCGACACGTTGATGGAGAAGCGCGCGCGCGCCGGCGCGGTGTGCTTCAAGACGGTGCTCGCCTACCGCACCGGTCTCAGCGTCGACCCCGCGGCGACTCTCGACGCGGCCGAGCGCGGGCTCGCCGCTGACCGCGCGGCGGGCACGCCGGTCCGGCGCACCGGCAAGGTGTTGCGCGATTTGCTCTTCCGTCATGAGCTCCGGCGCTGCGCGGACCTGGGCCGTCCGCTGCAGGTGCACACCGGCTACGGCGACTCCGACATCCGCCTCGCCGAGTCCGACCCGCTGCTGCTCGAGGAGGTGCTGCGCACCCCGGAGGGGTCGGCGACGGACGTGGTGCTGATCCACGCGTCGTTTCCCTGGCACGAACAGGCCGCGTACCTGGCCGCGGTGCGCCCGCGGGTGTGGACGGAGTTCTCGCTATGCAACCTGTTCAGCCCGGCCACCACCGCCGACCGGCTGCTGCGCATCCTCGACACCGCCCCTGCCGGACGGGTGACCCTTGGCAGCGACGGCCACGGCATCCCCGAGAGTCACTGGTTCGCCACCGTCGTGCTGCGCGACGCGTGGTCGGCGGTGCGGCAGCGTCTCGCCGGCACGGTGACCGCGACCTGGCTCGACCGGACCGGCGAGGCCATCTTCGAGGGCAACGCGCGCCGCCTCTACCGGCTTCCTGAGTGCGCCAGCTGACCGCGCCCATCAACCAGGCGGTCGCGCGCATGCAGCTGGATCGCGCCTGGGGCCGGCCCGGAGTGATCCGGCTAGAGGTGGGCGAGCCCAACTTCCCTTGCGAGACGTCCCGCGGACGTCGCGGCCGGCTGAATCCCCGCAGGGGTCGGCGCAGGGGTCAGACCGGGCGAGAAAAGGCGCAGCCGGCTACCACGGTGGACGATCTGTGCGTGGAACAGGTGGAGCCGAGACTCGGATTCGAACCGAGGACCTGCTGTTTACGAAACGGCGAGGACGCCGTCCAGCCGGTAGTGTCTCAGCTGAATCGTGAGGAGCGCTGTCGTCGGTATGCCGATGTCCTCTGACGCGATCGTGCCGTCGGCCGGCGGGGCGCTGGGCGTCGTGGCGGACGGGCCGCACGCCGAGCTCGACCGGTTCATCGAGACGATCGGACTCGTGGACCACCACACCCACGGCATCGTCCGCGGAGTCGTCTCGGCAGCCGACTACGCGTTCATGCTCGACGAATCGGATCGACCGGACGCCGCAGCGGTGGCAGGTCTCGACACGCAGGTCGGGTTCGCTGTCCGTCGCTGGATCGGGCCGCTCCTCGGGCTGGAACCGCACGCCCCCGTCGAGCACCTCCTCGAGCGACGCCTGGTGTTGACCAACGAGGCCGCCGCAGCCCTTCTCCTGCCCCCGGCCGGCATCGATCGGCTCATCGTCGAAACAGGATTCCGCGGCGACGAGCTCGTGCCGCCGGATGAGCTCGGCCGACTCGCCGGTGCGCCCGCCTCCGTGGTCGTCCGGCTCGAGGCGCTCGCCGAGCGGATCGCGATCGGCGGTTCCACGGCTGCCGGATTCGCCGACACGGTCCGCGCCGGCATCGCCGGCGAGCTGGCCCGCGGAGCCGTCGGTCTCAAGTCCATCGTCGCGTATCGCCACGGCCTCGACATCGACCCGGGGCGTCCGTCGGAGGAGGAGATCGCCGCCCATGCCGGCGCGTGGCTTCGCGAGGTGGACGCGACGCATCGTGCGCGCCTCGTCGATCCGGTCATCCTCCGGTTCCTCCTCTGGGCGGCTGTCGACACCGGTCGGCCACTCCAGATCCACACGGGTTTCGGCGACCCGGACCTCGAGCTTCGCCGCGCGGATCCCCTCCTTCTCACGGACTTCCTCCGATCGACGGAGGGGCGCTGCGCGATCCTCCTGCTCCACACGTACCCGTTCCAGCGAAACGCGGGCTACCTCGCCCAGATGTTCGCCCACGTCCATCTCGACGTGGGCCTGGCGGTGAACTATTCGGGCGCTCGAGCCAGCGCGGTCGTGGCCGAGTCCATGGAGCTCGCGCCGTTCTCCAAGGTTCTCTATTCCTCGGACGCATGGGGCCTCCCGGACCTCCACCTCCTCGGGGCGATCCTCTTCCGGCGTGCGATGTCGCGGGTCCTCGGCGAATGGGTCGTCGCCGGCGACTGGTCCCTCGCCGACGCGCAACGCGTGGTCCGGTTCGTCGCAGCGGAGAACGCCGAGCGCGTGTACGGTCTGCGTCGCGCCTGAGGCGCAGGCCACGCCCGGCGATCGCCCGCCGACACGCGACCGTCACACGTCCCTGCTTCAATGGCAGCCATGCGAACCAGCGCCCCACCGGTCGCCGCCACGGATCGGCCCGCAGCGACGCCTCCACGCGATCGCCTTCGGACCATCGGCGGCCCCGCCCTGGCCGGAGCCGTCGCCGCGGGAGTCGCGATCGCGGTGGCCGAACTCATCGCCGGCCTCATCGACGGGGCGCCGTCCCTCGTCCTCGCCATCGGCGCGCTCGTCATCGACCTCCAGCCCCCGGGCGCCAAGGACCTCGTCGCCAACCTCTTCGGGACGAACGACAAGCTCGCCCTCAACATCGTCATCATCCTCGTCGCGCTCGCCGTGGCCGCGGCGGTGGGGATCGTCGGCAGTCGCGCGATCGGCCGGGCGGACACCGCGTTCGCGGTCTTCGGCTTCCTCGCCCTCTTCGCCGCCCTCCGTGAGCCGCTCGTCTCGGCGCCGCTCGCGATCGTCACGACGGTCGCGGCGGTCGCGGGCGGGATCGGCGTCCTGCACGCCCTCATCGGCCGGCTCGCCTCGCGTCCGGTCGCTGCGTCGTCTGGCGCGCGGCCCTCGTCGCCGGTCGCCGAGATGCCGGACTGGGACCGCCGCAGGTTCCTCCTTGGCACCGCCGCAGCCGCCGGAGCTGCGGTCGTCGCGGGCGGGATCGGCCGCTCCCTCCTCCAGGCCCGGGCGGCGACGGCCGCGCCCACCCCTGCGATCCCGCGCATCGCCGACGCGGTGGCGCCGCTCACCCCTGGGGAGTCGCTCGCCGTCCCCGGCATCACCCCGATCGTCATGCCGAACAACGACTTCTACCGGATCGACACGGCCCTCCTTCCGCCGCGCCTCGACGCGGGCACGTGGAGTCTCACCGTCAAGGGGATGGTGGAGCGGACCGTCAGGCTCGATTACCGCGAGCTCACGACGATGCCCCTGTTCGAGCAGTACGTGACGATCGGGTGCGTCTCGAACCAGGTCGGCGGCAACCTCGTCGGGAACGCCCTCTGGAGCGGCGTCCACCTGCGCGACGTCCTCGCCCTGGCTGGCGTCCAGTCCGGCGCCAGCCAGATCGTCGGCCGCTCGGCGGACGGCTGGACGGCCGGCTTCCCGACCGAGTGGGCGATGGATCCGGCCCGCGATCCGATGATCGCCCTCCTGATGAACGGCGCGCCGCTGCCGATCGCGCACGGCTACCCGGCCCGCCTCATCGTGCCCGGGCTGTACGGTTACGTGAGCGCGACGAAGTGGCTGACGGAGATCGAGCTGACGACGCTCGAGGCGTTCGACGGCTACTGGGTCCCGCTCGGCTGGGCGAAGCTCGGCCCGATCCTCACCCAGTCGCGCATCGACGTCCCGCGTAACGGCGCGTCCATCGCGACCGGACGGACCACGATCGCCGGGGTCGCCTGGGCCCCGGACCGCGGGATCTCGCGGGTCGAGGTATCCGTGGACAGCGGCGCCTGGCAGCCCTGCATGCTGTCCCAGGCGATCTCGAAGGCGACCTGGGTCCAGTGGGAGCTGCCGTGGGCGGCGACTGCCGGGACCCACACGATCGAGGTCAGGGCGACCGACGGGAGCGGCGCGGTCCAGACCGCGCAGCGCTCGGACCCGGCCCCCGATGGCGCCCGCGGCCATCACACGATCCAGGTCCGGGTGGGCTGAGCGGGCGGCGCCGCCCGGGCCCGGGGTCCGTCGCGATCCGGCGTTCGGTGTACAGTCCCGGCCATGCCCCGGCGGATCTTCTCCTTCGATGAACCCGAGCGCTTCGTCGCCGGGACGGTCGGCGAACCCGGCGCCCGGACGTTCTTCCTGCAGGCCCGGGACGGCCGGCGTGTCGTGAGCATCGTCCTCGAGAAGGCCCAGGTGGCGGTCCTCGCCGAACGGCTCGGGGCCCTTCTCGACGAGCTCGGCCGGCGCGGTGTCGAGCTCGCCGCCACCGACGGACCGGAGGACACGGCCCCGCTCGACGAGCCGCTCGTCGAGGCGTTCCGTGCAGGCCCCCTCAGCCTCACCTGGGATGGCGACCGCGAGCGGATCATCGTCGAGGCCCGCGAGCTCGCCGAGGTCGAGGATGCGGAGAGCGGCGAACCGGTCGATGTCGCGGACGACGACGAGGACGGGCCGGACCTCATCCGGGTCGTCATGCGCCCGGCCGCGGCACGAGGGTTCGCCGAACGGGCGGCGTCGATCGTCGGAGCCGGGCGCCCGCCCTGCCCCCTGTGCGGCCGGCCGCTCGAGCCTCAGGGCCACCTCTGTCCACGACGGAACGGCTACCTCAACTGACGGTGCTCGACCGAGCGACCGCGCTCGAGGTCCTCCGCGACGGCGAGCTCGAACTCACCGCCCGGCTCGTCGCGTCCTCCAACAACGCCCTGTACGGGACCGTCACCCGGCGTTGCCCGGATCCCGAACCGGACCTCGCCCTGGCGTGCGTGTACAAGCCGACGCTCGGCGAGCGACCGCTCGACGACTTTCCCGACGCGACGCTCTCCCGCCGCGAGGTCGCCGCCCACGCGGTCTCGGAGGCAGCGGGCTGGGACATCGTCCCGCCGACGGTCCTCCGCGACGGGCCGTTCGGTGAGGGGATGGTCCAGCTGTGGATCGATACGGATGAGGACGCCGACCCATGGGATCTCGTCGAGCGGACGGACCCGGCGCTCCGGCCGATGGCCATCTTCGACGCGGTCGTCAACAACGCGGACCGGAAGGTCGGCCATATCCTCCCGCTCGCCGGCCACCTCTTCGGGGTCGATCACGGCATCTGCTTCGCCGTCGAGCCCAAGCTCCGGACCGTCCTCTGGGGCTGGCGCGGACGATCCCTCGGCAACGACGAGATCGCCACCCTCGAGCGATTGCGGAACGACCTCCGGGGAGGGCTCGGCGCCAAGCTCCGGGGGCTCCTCGCGGAGGACGAGGTGGCGGCGACGGTCGCGCGGACGGAGCGGCTCCTTCGGACGCGACGCTTCCCGCTGCCGGATCCCGATCGCCCGGCGATCCCGTGGCCGCCGTTCTGACCCGGCCCGCCGCGAACGTCGAGCATCTTCGCGGAGCGGCTGGCAGAGGACGCCCGGAGCGGCTGGCAGAGGACGCCCGGAAGGCGCATCATGGGCGCTTCCGGTGGCGCGCGCGCGGTCCCTTTCGCGCGGTGGGCGTCGCCGACGATACAGCCCAGGAGCGCGCCGGTGAATCCCAACCCGCCGAAGTCGTCCGCCACCCTCACGGAAGAGCCGCTCAAGCATGTCATCGAGACCTACGTCCACCGGCTCCAGCATGTGACCTGTGTGTGCGGCTGGCAGGGCAGCTCGGCGACGAACGACGGCCAGACCTCCGAATGGACGGCGCATCTCCTCCTTGTGCGGGGCAAGCGCCGCTAGGCCGCGAACCGCGTGTCGGGGCATCCTTCGCGCGCCGTGACCGAACCAGCGCCGACTGCCGGTGATGCCCTCCGCGGCGTCTGGAACATCGTCCCCACGCCGTTCACCGCGGATGGCGGGCTCGATGCGGCGAGCCTCCGGCGACTGACCGAGTTCGTCGTCGAGAGCGGGGTCGACGGGATGACGATCCTCGGGTTCATGGGCGAAGCGCACAAGCTCTCGGACGCCGAACGGAACGCCGTCATCGCGGCGACGATCGCCGCCGCCGGCCGGTTGCCGGTCTGCGTCGGGGTCACCCACGGCGCCACGGACCGCGCGGTCGCGTTCGCCCGCGAAGCCGCCGCCCGAGGGGCCCATTCGATCATGCTGGCCCCACCGGCCCTGACTCGACCCACGGACGAAGCGCTCCGCCGTCACTTCCTCGCCGTCGCCGCGGCGGTGGACGTCCCGATCGTCGTCCAGGACTACCCGGCCGGTTCCGGCGTCCCGATGTCCGTCGACTTCATCGCTGCGCTCGCGAACGAGGCGCCTGGTTGCGCCCACCTCAAGCTCGAGGACGAGCCCTCCCCGCCGAAGGTCGCCCGGGTCCGAGCCGCGGCTCCGTCGGTCCGGATCCTCGGCGGCCTCGGCGGGATCATGCTCCTCGAGGAGCTGGCGGCTGGCGCGGACGGGACGATGACCGGCTTCGGCTTCCCGGAGATCCTCGTCGACGTGGTCCGGCGGTTCCGCTCCGGTGACCGCGACGGGGCCCGCGACGCCTTCTATCGGGCGCTGCCGCTCATCCGGTTCGAGAACCAGCCCGGCATCAACCTGTCGCTCCGGAAGCACCTCTACCGCCGCCGCGGCGCGATCGCCTCCGAGCGCGTGCGGGCGCCAGCCCCCGCTCTCGACCGCGGCACGCTCGAGAGCCTCGACTCGATCCTCGCCCACCTCGGCCTGGCCACCGGACTCGGCCCGATCCTCGAACCCGCCGCCTGAGACGCGGACTCGCACTCGCCCTCGCGCCGGGCCGGGCGGTTGACAGGAACGCGGTCCGTACCCCACACTCGGGCCATCGACCGACGTCGAGGCAGCAGGTCAGAGCACGACTCCGCTCCCGCTCCTCGGACATCGGCGAGTTCATCCGTTCCGATCCAGACCGGATCGTCATGAGCGGACCCATCGGCCGACGCGGCCACCGGACACGAAACCGTCGCGGCGCCGGCCACCGAGAAGAAGGACTCCTGTACCCGTGATGACACGATCAACGACGTCGAGCCTCAACGGCCGGGCGAGCGCGATGCGCCGCCTCCGCCGGCGAAGCGCGGCGAGCACACAACTCTACTGCCAGACGAACGGCTGCACGAGCTTCCTCGCACTGGATCCCGCGACGGGCCTCGCGACCTGCCAGATCTGCGGTTACGAGCGGCGCCTCTCGTAGCCGACCGTGGAGGCTCACCTCGCGCACCGGGCGCATCTCGCGGGCACGCGTCGCGCATCATCGACGCCGGCGGGATGGACGAGACACCGCCGCCTTCGTCGAATCCGTCCGGAGGGATGCCCCGAGTGACCGCCGCCACCCTCGACCGCGCTCGACTCGAGCGCCTCATGGCTCGCGAACAGCAGGCCTTCGTCGACGCCCATCCGCGCTGTGCCGCCCTCTTCGAACGCGCGAAGGGATCACTCCTTGCCGGTGTTCCGATGAACTGGATGGTGAAGTGGCCGGGGGCATTCCCACCGTTCGTCGAGTCGGCCCACGGCGCCCATTTCACCTGCGTCGACGGGCACGATCACGTCGATCTCTGCCTCGGCGACACGGGAGCGATGGCCGGCCACGGCGCCGCCGAGACCATCGCCGCCGTCGAGCGACAACTGCCGCGTGGCATCACCCACATGCTGCCGACGGAGGATGCGGCCTGGGCCGGCGAGGAGCTCCAGCGCCGGTTCGGCCTGCGGTACTGGCAGTTCGCGATGACCGCGACGGACGCGAACCGGTTCTCGCTCCGACTGGCCCGGATGATCACCCGGCGTCCGTTCGTCGCCGTCCACGAGTTCAACTACCACGGCTCGGTGGACGAGACGTTCGCCTGGCTCGCGCCGGACGGTCGCGTCGAGAGCCGCCGCGGGAATGTCGGGCCCCAGGTGGATCCGGCGCTGACGACACGGGTCGTCCCCTTCAACGACATCCCGGCCCTCGAGGCCGCCCTCGCCGATCGGCAGGTGGCCGCGCTCCTCATCGAGCCGGCCCTGACGAACGTCGGCATCGTCCTGCCGGAACCGGGCTACCACGAGGCGGTCCGCGAGGTCACCCGGCGGACCGGCACCCTCCTCATCATCGACGAGACGCACACGATCTGCGCCGGCCCGGGCGGGATGACCAAGGCCTGGAACCTCGATCCGGACCTCTTCGTCATCGGCAAGACGATCGGCGGTGGCATCCCGGCCGCCGCGTACGGCTTCACGGCGGAGGTGGCCGACCGAATCGTCGCGGACATCACGCTCGAGGATTGCGACGTCGGCGGCATCGGCGGGACGCTCGCCGGTTACGCGCTCGCGTCCGCCGCCATCCGGGCGACGCTGGGGCTCGTGCTGACCGAGGAAGCGTTCACCCGGATGATCCAGCTCGCCGAGCGCTGGACCGCCGGGGTCGAGGGCGTCCTTGCGGAGCACGGCGTCCCGTGGCATGTCACCCGCCTCGGCGCTCGAGCCGAGTACCACTTCATGCCGGATCCGCCCCGGACCGGCCGCGAGCAGTGGGAGCACGGCGACTTCGAGCTCGAGCGATTCCTCCATCTCTACGCACTCAACCGGCGGATCCTCATGACGCCGTTCCACAACATGGCGCTCATGTCGCCGGCGACGTCCGCGACCGACGTCGATCGACACACGGAGGTCTTCGGCCAGGCGGTCGCCGAGCTCTTCGGATAGAAGTGCGGGCCGTGGCTGGTGACAGGCAAGGTGGCATGCCGGTCCGCTAGGCTCCGCCGATCGCCGCCAGCTCCGCCCATCGCCCGGAGGACTTCGTGCAGCTCGTCGACGGGACGATCATCGTCAGCGCCACGGACCTCGTCGGATACCTCGCCTGCAACCACCTCGCGACGCTCGAGCTCGGCCGGATGGAGGGTCGCTGGGAGAAGCCGCCGCACCGCACGGATCCCGAGCTCGAGCTCCTCCAGCAGCGCGGCGACGCCCACGAGCACGCGTACCTCGAGCGGCTGCGATCGGCGGGCCGGTCGATCCACGAGATCGAGAACCGCCACCCGGCGTCACCGGCCGAGCTTCGCGCCGCGGAGGAAGAAACGGTCGAGGCGATGCGCCGCGGTGTGGACGTCATCTACCAGGCGACATTCTTCGACGGTCGCTGGCGCGGCCACGCCGACTTCCTCCTGCGAGCAGAGCGACCGAGCCTCCTCGGCCCGTGGAGCTACGACGTCGCGGACACGAAGCTCGCCCGAGGCGTGAAGGCGGGCGCGATCCTCCAGGTCTGCGTCTACGCGGAGCGGCTCGCGCAGCTCCAGGGCAGCCCGCCGGAGCGGCTCGTCATCGTCACCGGCGACGGCGCCGAGCACGAAGAACGCCTCGCCGACTTCGCGGCCTTCCATCGCACCGTCAAGGCTCGCTACGAGGCGTTGATCTTCGGGTCCGGCCCTCGCCCGGCGACGTACCCGGATCCCGTCGACCACTGCCGGGTCTGTACCTGGTTCCCGACGTGCATGGACCGCCGCCGCGCCGACGACCATCTCTCGATCGTCGCGGGGGCAACGCGGACGTACACGCAGCGGCTCGTCGAGGGCGGTGTGCCGACCCGGCGTGCCCTCGCCGTGCTCGACCCGGAGCGGGCGATCGCCGGCATGAACCCACGACCCCTCGCCCGGCTCCGCGACCAGGCGCGCCTGCAGGTGAGCGGCCAGGACAGCGGCAGGCTGCTCTACGAGCTCGTCGAGCCGGATCCGGAGACGCCGGGGCACGGTCTGGCTGCACTGCCCGAACCGTCATCGCTCGACGTCTTCTTCGACATCGAGGCGGACCCGTGGATGGGCGAGGCCGGGCTCGAATACCTCCTCGGCGTCGCGTGGCGCGAACCGGACGGGCGGACCGAGTACCTGCCGATCTGGGGGCACGACCCGGCCGGCGAGAAGGCCGCGTTCGAGGGGTTCATCGACCTCGTCGTCGGCCGTCTCCACCGCGATCCCGCGATGCACGTCTACCACTACGCGGGCTACGAATCGGGCGCCATCAAGCGCCTCATGCAACGCCACCAGACCCGCGAGGATGAGGTCGACGTCCTCCTCCGGGGGGAGGTCCTCGTCGACCTCTACCAGGTGGTGCGGCAGGGCGTCCGCGCCTCCGTCGAGTCATATTCGATCAAGAAGATCGAGAAGTTCTACCTGCCCTCCCGGGACGGCCCGATCACCGAGGCGGGGTTCAGCGTCGTCGAATACGAGCACTGGCTCCGCGACGGTGACGAGCGCCACCTCCGCGACCTTGCCGACTACAACCGCGACGACTGCGTCTCCACCCTGCTCCTGCGAGACTGGCTCGAGGAGCGGCGCAACGACGGCATCATCGCGCACGGCTGGGACCTCCCACGGCCGACGCTGGCGGATGGCGAGCCCTCGGAGGCGCTGTCCGAGCGGCAGGCCGCGACCCGCGCACGCGAGGACGCATTACGCGCCGGGATCGCCGCAGATCCCACGGTGCGGAGCCCCGAGCAGGGGGCGCGCTGGCTGCTCGCCGGCCTCATCGACTGGCATCGACGGGACGCGAAGCCGGCCTGGTGGGAGTACCACCGGATCAGGCGGCTCTCGGTCGAGGATCTCCTTGGCGAGAGCGGGGCCATCGCCGGCCTCGGATATCTCGGAGTCGTCGGCGAGGAGAAGCGATCGCTCATCCATCGCTATCGCTTCGACCCGCGGCAGGACACGAAGATCCACGTCGGCGACGACACGTGGGTCGACCCCGGGACCGGGAAGCCGGCCGGGGCCGTCGTCGCCCTCGACCTGCTCGATGGGACGATCGACCTCAAGCGCGGAACATCGAGCGGCGTACCGCACCCGGCCGCGCTCATCGAACCGCCGCCGATCCGATCCGATCCGCTTCCCGGCGCACTCGCCGACATCGCCGACCACGTGGCCACCCACGGGATCGCTGGAGCGGGCCCCTATCGAGCCGTCCGAGAGCTGCTCCTCGGGTCGCCACCGCGCATCGCGGGCATGGTCGCTGGAGCGCCCCTGCGGCGTGACGGGGAGACCACGCTCGCCGCCGCGAGCCGGGTCGTCGGCGACCTCGGCGAGAGCACGCTCGCGATCCAGGGGCCGCCCGGCACCGGCAAGACCTGGACCGGGGCACGGATGGCGGTCGCGCTCGTCGCGGCAGGCCGGAGGGTCGGCATCGCGGCCGGCACGCACAAGGCGATCACGAACTTCATCAACGCGGTCCATGACGCCGCCCGAGACGAAGGCCGAACGCTCCGGATCCTCCAGCGCGGCACCGCCGACGACGGCGCCGTCGGCGCCGAGGGCGTTGAGCTCACCGGCGACTCGGCGGCGGTCGGTCCGGCACTGCGGGCCGGGCGCTATGACGTCGCCGCTGGGACTGCCTGGCTGTTCGGTCGGCGGGACATGCACGATGCGGTCGACGTCCTCTTCGTCGACGAGGCCGGACAGATGTCGCTCGCGAACGTGGTCGCGATGGGCGGCGCGACGCGGTCGATCGTCCTGCTCGGCGACCCGAACCAGCTGCCGCAGGTGTCCGCAGGCACCCATCCGGACGGCGCCGGGCGGTCAGCCCTCGAGCACGTCGTCGGTGACGCGGCGACGATCGCGCCGGACCGCGGCCTCTTCCTCGAGACGACCTTCCGGATGCACCCACGCGTCAACGGCTTCGTCTCCGACACGTTCTACGCGGGCCGCCTCGCGGTCGACCCATCGACCGCACGACAGCGCCTCGAGGCGCTCGACGGCAGCGACGCGCTCGGGCTGCGGTACCGGGCCGTCGAGCATGATGGCGACGCCGCCCGCTCCGCGCTCGAGGCAGAAGCGGTGGCCGATGCGATCTCCCGGCTCGTCGGCGGCCGCTGGACGGACAGCCACGGCGAGACGCGCCGGCTCACCCTCGACGACGTCATCGTGGTCTCGCCGTACAACGCCCAGGTCGCGGAGATCGGTCGCTCGATCGAGCGTCGCTTCGGCCGCGCCGGCAGGGTCGGCACCGTCGACAGGTTCCAGGGACAGGAGGGCGTCGTCGCCATCTACTCGATGGCGACCTCATCACCGGACGAGATCCCGCGCGGGATGGAGTTCCTCTACGACGGCCACCGCTTCAACGTCGCCGTGTCCCGGGCGCGCGGCCTCGCCGTCGTCGTGAGCAGCCCCGAGCTCCTCACCGTCCGGCCCAGGACGCCGGAGCAGATGCGGCTCGCGAACGCGCTGTGCGCCTACGTCGAGCGGGCGACGGACCTCGAGCGAGCCTGAGTTCGGCGGCACCGGCGGATACCGTCATCCGCGGCGGATCGGCCGCGTGATGCACGTCGGGCCGCCCGACCCGTTGATTCCGATCTCCGTCGCGGCGTACGGGTGGACCTCGCAGCCCGCGGCGGCGAGCGCCCGGGCCGTGGCAGGGTTTCCGGCCGCCACCACCACGACGCCGGGTCGGACGGCGAGGACGTTGCAGCCGAGCGTATCGAACTCGTCCGGCGGCACGTCGATGAGCCGGATCCCGAAGTCGACGAGGAGCGCCCACAGCCCCACGGGTAGGAGACGCCGGTGGACGACCGCGAGATCGTCCGCGACCGGGGAGACGACCGACAGGAGATGGAGGAGCTCCGCGGGCCCCTGCCAGTACGGGACGTCGAAGATCCGGACATCGCCGCCGACGATCGCCGCAAGCTGGCGGGCACCAGCGTCGTTGGTTCGCAGTGTCCGGCCGATGCACAGCAGGTCCGGGCGGAGCCAGAACGTGTCGCCGCCGTCGACCGTCCCCGGTTCCTCGATCGTCCCGTGCGTCGGGATTCCGTGGTCGAGCGTCCATCGCTCGAGCGCGAGCTCCTCGCCCCGGCGCGTCGGCTTGCCCGAGCGGAGCGGGATCGCGCCGGCACGGGCCACGAGGAGCGGATCGTAGGCGTAGACGAGATCGGGGCTCGCCGTCTCGATGTCGAGGTGGTGGACGGTCACCCCGAGCCGCACGAGGATCTCGACAAACGCGTCGTGCTCGCGCTGGGCAACCGCGAGATCGACCGGGTGGCGGAATCCGCGGGCCGGGTCGTCGTACGCCCGGCCGAACGCCGCGCCCGGCCGCTTGACGAGGACCTCGCGGAGTGGCGCCGTCATGCTCTGGGCGCCGAATACGCCCGGATCGATGGTGCTCAGGAGGCCGATCCCGGCATCGTCCCCGCGTCGCTGCTCGTGGCGGCCGCCTCGACGGTCGTCGCGTCGGCGTTCATGAGCGCTTCGAGCTCTGTCGCCAGCTCCGCGAGCTCATCGCCACCGCCCATGAGGCGAAGGAGCTCATCCTGCCCGACCTCGCCACGGACGAACTCGCCGGCGAGGCGGCCATGGGAGAGGATCGTGAACCGGTCGCCGACCGGCAGTGCGTGCTGGACGTTATGGGTGATGAAGATGACCCCGAGTCCCTTGGCCCGGGCGCGGATCACGTGGCGGAGGACGATCGCGGCCTCCTTCACGCCGAGCGCGGAGGTGGGCTCGTCGAGGATGAGCACCCGGGCCCCAAAGTACTCTGCCCGCGCGATCGCGAGCGTCTGGCGCTCGCCGCCGGAGAGCGTTCCGACGAGCTGGCTCGTGTCGCGGATCCGGATGCCGATCTCGAGCATCTGCTCCGTCGCGATCCTGCCCGCGGCCGCGACGTCGAACCGCTTGAACGGTCCCCAGCCCACGGTGGGCTCCGACCCGAGGAAGAAGTTCCGGCTGACGCTCATGAGCGGCAGCACGGCCAGATCCTGGTAGACCGTCGCGACACCCCGGTCGAGCGCGTCCCGTGGCGAACGGAGTGTCACGGGGATGCCGTCCATGAGCATCGTTCCCTCATCCGGCGTGTGGACGCCGGAGAGGATCTTGATGAGCGTCGACTTCCCGGCACCGTTGTCGCCGAGCAGGCAGTTGACCTCGCCCGGCCGAACGGAGAGTGAGACATGCTCGAGGGCGATCACCCTCCCGAAATACTTCGAGATGTCGCGCGCCTCGAGGATCGGCGTCGCGGAGGGCGCCGGCCCCGCACCCTGCGTCCCGTAGCCCGCGATCCGGGCCGCGGTGTCGGCGGGCAGCGTGAACGGGGCATCGTCGTGGGGCATCGGCTCGAGGCCGTGGGGCGGTCGCATCAGCGGGTCCCCGAGGCGCGGCGCAGGACGTACTGGTTGACGAGCGACGCGGAGAAGAGGAGCAGCCCGAGCACCGCGAGATACCAATCGGTGTTGATTCCGGCATAGAAGATGCCGAGGTTCGTCACGCCGAGGATGAATGCGCCGAGCGCGGAGCCGATGGCGGAGCCATAACCGCCGGTGAGGAGGGTTCCGCCGACGACGGCGGTGATGATCGCCTGGAACTCGAGGTTGGTGCCGACAAGGACGTTGGCGCTCCCGACCGCTGGGGTGACGATGCAGGCGTACAGCGCGGCGGACGCGGCGGTCGCCATGAACAGGATGATCTTCACCCGGTTCACCGGGACGCCGACATAGCGGGCCGCGACCGGCGAGCCGCCGACGGCGAAGATCCAGTTCCCGAAGCGGGTCCGAAGGAGGACCCAGCTCGCCACGGCGACCACGATGATCCACCAGACGAGCTCCATCTTGAACGAGCCGGTGTCGATCTTGAAGAGCGTCGTCGCGAACGGCGCGAAGGCCGGATCGCTCGCTGCGCCGGTCGGGAGGGCGACGATTGTCTGCTGCGTGATGGCCCGGGTGAGGGCGATCGTCGTCCCGCGAAGGACGAACTGGCTGGCGAGGGTGACGATGAACGACGGGAGCCGCGTCTTGACGACGAGCCACCCGTTGAGGGCCCCGATCGCGAGGGCGAACGCGAACGTCAGCGGGATGGCGACGACCGGCGGCACACCAAACTGGCTGATCAGCAGCGAGAGGAAGATGGACGCCGCGCCGACCATCGAGCCGATCGAGAGGTCGAACTCCCCGGCGATCATGAGAAGCGTGACGGCGGCGCCGAGGATGCCGACCTGCGCGGCGAGCTCGAGGTAGCCGCCGAAGCCGGCCGGGCTGAGGAAACCCGAGCGTCCGCCGAGGATGGCGAAGATGGCGAAGACGAGGATCGCCCCGACGAGGGCGCCCACCTCGGGACGCGAGGCGACCCGGCGGAGCGGACCCTCTGCCCGGAGCCGGCTGGGCGGTGCCGCCGGGGCGACGACGGTCATCGGTTCGACCCTCCGAGACGCGAGGGGCCGGCCGTCTCCGGCCGGCCCCTCAGAGCGACGAACGAGCTGCGGACTACCGGGTGGTGCCGGTGTTCGCGATCACGGTCGCGACGTTCGTCTTGTCGACGACGCCGGGGCCGGTGAGGACGGGCTGCCCACCGCCGGGCATGAGCCCGTAGAGGTGATAGTAGGTGAGGAAGACGACCGGCAGGTACCCCTGCAGCCACTGCTGCTGGTCGATCGCGAAGTCGACGGTACCGGCCTGGATGGCGGCGAGGACGTCCTTCGAGAGGTCGAAGGTCGCGAGATGGACCTTGCCGGCGAGGTTGAGGGCGGTGATCGCCTTGAGGGCCGGCGCAGCGCCGGTGGGGCCGAGGGCCATGACGCCGTTGATCGTCGGATCGGCCTGCAGGGCCGCCGTGATCTTCTGCTGAGCGCCGGACTGGTCGTTGAGGTCGACCTGGAGGACGGTGGACTTGCCGCCGAGACCGGTGGCGAAGCCCTTGCACCGGGCGTCGAGGCCGGCGTTGCCGACTTCCTGGTTGATGCAGATGGCGTTCGTCACGCCGGCCGCCTTCATGAGCGAGCCCGCCTTCTGGCCCGCGATCGACTCATCCTGGCCGACGTGGGTGAGGACGCCGAGCTTGGCGTACACGTCTGAACCGGAGTTGGCGGAGATGACCGGGATCCCGGCCGCGACCGCGGCCTGGATGTGGGGGCCGAGGGCCGTCGCATCCGGGATCGAGACGACGAGGCCGGCCGGCTTCTTTGCCACCGCAGCGTCGATGAGCTGACCCATGGCGTTCATGTCGAAGGTCTGCGGGGCGTTGTACTCGACCTTGACGCCCATGTCCTTGGCGGCCTGGTCGACACCGTTCTTGAAGATGCTCCAGAACGGATCGGACGCCTGACCGTGGGTCACGACCTCGATGAGGATGCCGGATCGGTCGGCACTTCCACCGCCGCTCCCGCTCGACGGGGCGGGCGTCGCCGCACTCGAGCAGGCGCTCGCGACGAGCGCGACGCTCCCGGCGAGCGCCAACAACTTCGGGACTCTCATGTGCTCCTCCTCTGACTGGCGGCCGCCGCGAGGCGGTGAGTCGCGGACATTCTCGCGCATCGGGGAACCCCGCTGCACATGTTCGCCTGACTAGATCTCGGTCACCAGGACCGGGCGCTGTTCGCGACGGGAGCGGTCGGCGGCGATCGCCGTCCGCAGGGCGGCGATCCCGTCGCGTCCGGTGCACGGGCTCGGTGCGTTCCCTGCCGCGACGGACAGGAAGGCGTCGAGCTCGGCTCGGTACGCTTCCGGGAACCGATCGAAGAAGTTCGGCCAGGCGGGACCTGCCGGCGCCGGGACCCCCGGCTCGGCGGACCGGAACGGGCTCCGTGGTCCGAGACCGACGACGACGCTGTCCCGCGATCCGTACACCTCGGCCCGGATGTCATAGCCGAGCGGATCGTGGCGGGTCGTCATGAGGGTGGCGAGGACGCCGTTCGTCATCCGCAGTGACGCCACCGCGGTGTCGACGTCGCCGTACTTCGCGAAGACGTCGAAGCCGCGCACGCTGCCCATCGCGTAGATCTCCTCGACGTCCGCGCCGACGAGCCAGCGGACGATGTCGAAGTCGTGCACGCTGAAGTCGCGGAAGATCCCGCCCGACGTCGGGATGTATGCCTCGTGCGGTGGCTCGGGATCGTGGCCGTGGAGAGCGACCGCATAGATCGTGCCGAGCTCCCCGCTCGCGATGAGCCGGCGGGCCTCGAGGTAGCCCGGGTCGAAGCGGCGCTGGAACCCGAGCTGGAGAGGGATGCCGGCGCGCTCGACGTGCTCGACGACGGCGACGCTCTCGGCGAGGTCTTTCGCGATCGGCTTCTCGCAGAATGTCGGCAGGCGCCGGTCCGCGGTCGCCCGGATGAGCTCCGCATGGGCGTCCGTCGCGGCGGCGATGACGACCGCCTCGGCACCGTCCATCGCCGCGTCGATCGTGGGGCTCGGGGCCGCTCCGACGCTCCGTGCGACCTCGGCGGCGCGGGCCGTGTCGACGTCCGCGACGAGGAGCTCGGTGACGCCCGCGCAATCGACGAGGTTGCGGGCGTGCATCGCTCCGATGCGGCCGGCGCCGATGAGGGCGACCCTCATCCGATCTCGCCTCCTCGGACCCGCATCCTGCCTCCTCGGACCCGCATCCCGAGCGACCGGATCGTCGCGCTTCGGGTGCGGCTGGGTTGCCTGACGTAATCGATTGCTCGACCGACGCGGGCGCACCATACCACGCGGGCCATCGCTGTCAATCGGCGGCGCCGGAGCCGGGGCGCCCAGGGCGAGGCCGGGCCAGGGGCGAGGGTCGGGCCAGGGGAGCCCAGGTGAGACTGCCCGCATTCGTCGCCACCACCCTCGCGCGTCGGGTACGCGCGGACTGCGTACTGGACGCAGCGCACGGTGGATGGCGTGTGCCGGCCGCCGCCCACCGAGCGTGCGCCCGTGGCCGTCGGCCCGGATCCGACGACCAAGCACGCACCGGGAGCGTAGGTGGCACACGATGCGGCGAGATGAGCGACGTCGGACGTTACCGAAAGGACTTGGGCGACCTTCGGCCCGCATCGGCAGCCCGATCACCGAGGTCCGGCGGCGGGGCCGGTGGATCCGCGGACGACGAGCCGGACCGGGAGTCGCACGATCTCCGCGATCTCCGTGACCTCCGCTCTCGTCGGTGTCGCCGCGTGCTCGTCGATCCGCTCGATGAGGCGCCGGACGGCCCACTGGCTCATCGCGACCGTCGACTGGGCGACCGTCGTGAGCGGCGGGTCCATGTACCCGGCGAGCGAGAGTCCGTCGAAGCCGACGACGCTCACGTCCTCGGGCACTCGCCGGCCGGAGGCCCGCAGCGCACGGAGCGCTCCGATCGCCGTGAGGTCGTTGTAGCAGATCACGGCACTGAGATCCGGCGAGCGGCGGAGGAGTCGGGCCATCGCCCGCTCGCCCTCCGCGACGTGCCCGTCGCCGACGGCGAGACGGAGCGTCCCCACGCTCCGCCCGGCCCCCACCAGCCCGTCGCGGATCCCGGCCAGCCTCGGCCGCGCCGCACCGTGGACGGCCGGCGCCCCGATGTGCCCGATCGTCCGGTGACCGAGCCCCACGAGATGCTCCGCGGCGAGGCGGCCGCCCGCTCGATTGTCCGAGAGGATCGTCGGCACGCCCGGCACGGACAGCTCGGAATTCATCATCACCACCGGCAACGGCGCCCTCGCGAGCCAGCGTGCGTGCCGCTCGCCCACCCCGCCGCTCGCCACGATGATCCCATCGACGCGCCGCTCGGCGAGGATCTCGAGGTAGGCGGCCTCCCGTTCCGGATCGTCGGCGCCGTTGCAGAGGACGACCGCGTATTCCGAGCCGACGGCCGCATCCTCGACGGCCCGCACGATCTCGGCGAAGAACGGGTTCTCGACGTCCGTGATGATGAGGCCGATCGTCCGCGTCCGTTGAAGCTTGAGAGAACGGGCGACGCCCGACGGGCGATAGCCGAGCTCCTCCACGACGGCGAAGACGCGGGCCCGGGTCTCCGGGCGGGCCCGGAGCGCCCCGGAGAGGATCCGGCTCACCGTCGCCGTCGAGACGCCGACGCGGGCCGCCACGTCCGCCATGGTGGCACCCATCAGCGTGAGTCCGGTCCGCTCACCATCCGCCTGCGTTCACCGCTGCTGCTCCTCCGCGAGGCCGGCGAGGTATCGGGCCCGCTCCTCGGGGTGGTATTCGGGGCTCGGGGCATCCCACCAGCCGGTCTTCTCCGGCCCGGCCACGGCGAGATCGCGGTCCACCCGGACATGCACGAGCGACGGGCCGCCGGACGCGAGCGCCCGCTCGACCGCAGGGCGGACCTCGTCCGGCCGTGTCGCCTGTTCGGTGTGGACGCCGAACGCTCGGCCGATCGCGGCGTAATCCGGCTGGTAGAGCTCCCCACGACGGAGGAAGTCGGTGGCCGCGCTGCGGCCGAAGAATGTCCGTTGGCCGCCCTTGATGCTGATCCAGCCGCTGTTGTCGAGGACCACCATGCAGACCGCCACGTCGAGCATCGCCGCAGCGGCGAGCTCCTGCATCGTCTGGAGGAAGCTCCCGTCGCCGCCGATCGCGAGGACCTGCCGGTCCGGCGCCGCGAGCTGGCAGCCGATCGCGGCCGGCAGCTCGAAGCCCATCGTGGAGAACCCGCCCGACGTGATGTGGGTCCTCGGCCGGCGCGTCACCCAGCGTTGCTTGACGATCCCCTGGGGCAGTCCCGCGCCCGTGACGACGATGGCATCCGGCCGGGTCGCCGCCTGGATCTCGCGGGTCGCCCTGGCCATCGTCATCGGGACCGCGTCGGATCCGGAGAGGCGCTCGAGGCTCGCGAACCAGGTCGCCGTGCGACGCTGGATCTCCTCAAAATAGGCGCTGTCGCGGTACACGGTGGGGCCGCCTCCGGGTCCCAGCGCCGCGAGGAGGTCGACGAGGACCGCCTTCGCGTCGCCGACGAGCGACGCCTCGACCGGATAGTTCTTGCCGATCTCCCGCGGATCGATGTCGATCTGGACGAGCCGGGAGGGCGGGATCGAGAACGTCACGCCCTTGCGGTACGACGAAGCGCTCCAGTCCGTGAAGCGGTTCCCGACGGAGATGACGACGTCGGCGCTCGCGGCGAGTTCGTTGCCGCAGGTCGAGGCGGTGTCGCCGATCGTCTGGCCCGCGAGCTCGTGGGTCTCGTCGATCGCGCCCTTGCCCTGCCACGTCGTGACGACCGCTGCGCCGAGTCGCTCGGCGAGTGCGGTGAGCTCGGCGGCCGCGTCGGCGAGGATGACCCCTCCCCCGGCGACGATGACCGGCCGTCGGGCGCCGCGGACGAGTGCCGCCGCCCGCTCGACATCGTCGGCAGCAGGGCGGAGACGGCCGCGAGCCTCGCGGGCGGCCGGATCGGGGAGGACGACGTCCGCGGACTCCGCCTGAAGGTCCATGGCGAGATCGAGGAGGACCGGTCCGGGACGCCCGGAGACCATCTGATTCCACGCCCGATGGAGGACGAACGGCAACTCGTCCACTCTCGACGGCTGCCACCACTCCTTCACGACCGGCTCGAAGACCCGCGGGTTGTCGGCAGCGTGGCGGCGCTCGAACTCCTGGAACAGGCCGTGACCGCGCATGTACGTATGGGCCGAACCCACGGCAAGGAGGACGGCCGTCGAATCCACATACGCGGTGCCCATCCCGACGACGGTGTTCATCGCGCCGGGACCGATGCTCGAGAACGCGAGCATCGGTCGGCCGCTGACCCGGTACCAGCCGTCGGCGAGGTGGACCGCCGACTGCTCGTGCATCACCTGAACGGTCCGGATCGCGTCGCTCCGATCGATGAGCGCGTCGACGATCGCCCAGCAGCCGTGGCCGGGGATGCCGGCGGCGTGGGTGACGCCCTGGCGGACGAGGTATTCGACGAGGATCTGCGCGCCCGACAGGCGCACCGGCTCGGCCATCCCACACCGTCCCGTAATCGATTGCTTCGCGATGCCGAGCGGTATTATGCCCCTGCCCGCCGACCGCTCGGCGGGCCATCCCGATCGCGACGACCGCCGGTCGCCGAGGAGGCCATGGACGTCCTCACCGACACTCCCCTCGCCCGCACGGTCGCCGCGACGGCGACCGACATCTGGAACGATTCGTGTTCCGTCGAGGAGCTCGAGTACGCCGTCGCGAATGGCGCCGTCGGCGCCACGGCGAACCCGACCATCGTCAGCGACGTCTGGCGGTCCGACCCGGGCCGCTGGCGTGCGACGACCCGTGAGCTCGCGCAGGCCCACCCGACATGGACGGAGGTGGACCTCGCCTGGAGCATCGTCGAAGCGATGTCGCTCCGGGCGGCCCCGCTCCTCCTGCCCGCGCACGAACGGACCGGCGGCCGGCAGGGCCGACTCTCGATGCAGACCGATCCGACGTTCTGGCGAACCCCCGAGCGGATGCTCGCCCAGGGCGTCCATTTCGCCGGACTCGCGCCGAACATCATCGTGAAGTTCCCGGCCACCGCGGCCGGGATCGGCGTCATGGAGGAGGCGACATATCGCGGCGTCAACGTCAACTGCACGGTGAGTTTCAGCGTCGCCCAGGCGGTCGCCGCGGCCGAAGCGGTCGAGCGGGGGCTTCGTCGGCGAGAGGTCGAAGGGCTGCCCGTGCACCGGATGGGCCCGGTCATCACGCTCATGATGGGCCGGATCGAGGACTGGCTCCGCGTCCAGACCGAGCGCGACGGGATCGTCGCGGACCCGCTGGCGCTGCCCTGGTCCGGCGTCGCGGTCTTCAAGCGAGCGTACGCTGTGTTCCGCGAACGGGGCCTTCGGGCCCGCCTCCTCGGCGCCGCGGTCCGCCATCACTACCACTGGAGCGAGCTCATCGGCGGCGACGTCGTCATCACCCTGCCGGCGATCTGGCAACGGCGGTTCAACGCCTCGGACATCGACGTGCGCCCGCGGATGGACGATCCGGTCCCGGCGGCGATCATCGCGGATCTCGAGCGGCACTTCCCGGACTTCGTTCGCGCCTATGAGCCGGACGGCCTGTCGCTCGACGAGTTCGACACGTTCGGGCCGACGGTCCGGACACTCCGCGCGTTCATCGGCTCCTACCACGATCTCCTCCACCAGGTCACGGACGCGGTCCTGCCGAATCCGGACGTCGCGACCTCCCGCGCATGAGTGGCTCGTCGGCCGGCGGCGATCCGCCGGTCGCGGCAGTCGCGCCGCCGAACCGCCTCGCCGTGGACGCGCTCCACCTGAGGCCGGAGGGCGACGGAGCGGTCGGCCTCGATCCGACACGAGCTGGCTGGCGGTATCTGTCGTTCGAGACACGGACGCTCGGCGCGGGCGCGGAGCTCGCGATCCCGTCGGACGGGCGGGAGACCGCCATCGTCGTGCTCGGCGGAGGCGGTGTCGCGGTCAGGCCCGGCGACGACCGGGGTGCCCTCCTCGAGCTCGCCGGCCGACGCTCGGTCTGGGATGGTCTCCCGTGGGCCGTCTACCTGCCGGCGGCGATCGGTGCGACCGTCGTGGGCGTTCCGCTCGATCACCATGGAAGCGTGGATCTCGCGATCGCCCGCTCTCCGATCGCCGCCCGGGCGAAGGCCACCGGGCGGCCGGTCGTGATCCGCCCGGAGGACTGCCGGATCGAGAGCCGCGGTGCCGGGAACGCGACGCGACAGATCACCCACATCATCGCTCCCGAGTTCCCGGCCGATCGGCTGCTGCTCGTCGAGGTATATACGCCGTCCGGGAACTGGTCGAGCTGGCCGCCGCACAAGCACGACGTCGACGCGATGCCCGACGAGGCCGTCCTCGAGGAGATCTATTGCTACCGGTTCCGGCGGCCCGAGGACTGGGCGATCCAGCGGGTCTACCGGCGTCCGGGTACGCCCCTGGAACGATCATCCGGGCCACGCGACGCGCTCTGGGAGGTGCGCTCGGGGGACGTCGTCATCGTCACGGACGGCTACCACCCGTTCGTGACGAGCCACGGCGCGGACGCCTACTACCTCAACGCCCTCGCCGGCGACCGGCGGACGATGGCCTGCTCGTTCGACCCGGATCTCGACTTCGTCCGGGCGGCGTGGGCGACCATGCCACCGGATCCGCGGGTCCCGCTCGTCGATGCCGGCGGACCGCGGAAACGTTAGGCGATCGTCCGGGCGGCCCTCAGATGCCGAGCGTCGCGAGGTATCCCCGGTTCCTACCCTGGGCGGCGACGACGGCGTCGAGCGTGTCGCCCGTCCGCAGGTAGCGGTCCTGCTCCACGACGACCCAGCCGTGGTAGTCGTGGCGACGGAGGGCGGCGACGACGTCGGCGATCCGGGCGTCACCTCGGCCGAGCTCGCAGAAGGCGCCGGCGCCGGTGAGCGCCTCGAAGTCCTCGCCGCGATCGCGGCCGGCAGCGAGGACCGCCGACGACACGTCTTTCAGGTGGACATGGCGGATGAGCTCGTGGTACGCCTCGACGAGCGTCACCGGGTCGGCGCCGCCGAAGCGGGCGTGCCCGGTGTCGAGGCACAGGCCGAGGAGCGACGGGTCCATCGCCTCGAGGACCCGCCGGATCTCGTCAGCGGTCTCGACGTACGTCGCGGCGTGGTGATGGAGGACCGGCTCAAAGCCGGTCGAACGGCAGATCTCCGCCGCACGGTGCGGATTTCGCTCCAATCCGATCACCCGTTTCGCTCCAATCCGATCAGTCG